>JAFWDM010000025.1 GCA_017513005.1 Lachnospiraceae bacterium | reverse complement strand
CGAAGCAATAACAAACAAGATAGATGGAACAGGCAGTGAATCTGCCCACTTCACGGTGACATACAATAACAATGGTTCGCCGTTAAAAATCACCAATACATTTAAGAATAACTTTGAGCTCAATATCCTGAAGGTCGACAAAGGCGCACCGGGTACTCCACTAAAGGACGCGACTTTCAAGATCAGAAAACTTGTAGAAACGAACGCATCAACAATCGAGACAGACAGCACCTTTACAAGTGAATCGAAAACGACAGGAAAGGAAGGAACCCTAAAGTTTGAAGGTTTGCCTGCAGGTATCTATGAGCTTGAGGAAACAAATCTGCCTGGCGGATATGTTTTGTCCGGATTTACTGGCAAGGCATATATAAAGGTGTGGGTCGATGGTATCAGTCTGTTGAAGAGCGAACCCGGAAAGGCACCGAACAGCTGGAGGGTACTGCCGGGCGATGACACTGATGCAGATTATCTGTCAGTTGCGGCTTCTACACTCACTGTTAAAAACGAATCCGGTGCAGCTCTCCCGCACACCGGCGGCCCGGGAACACGGCTCTTCACGATTCTTGGCAGCATCCTGATCTTTGGAGCAGTTTATAGAATTTATAATAAGAAGAAAGCAACGTAATCTGCTTCCGAGAAAGCAGCTGCAGTGTGACTGCGGCCTGCTAATTGTAGTTTTACTAAACGTTTCAATGATTTATCCACCTGCCCTTAAAGGTAGAAAAACACGTCAGACCCCGGATCTGCCACGCTATGTGGACAGCCCCGGGGTCTGTTTTCGGTGTCATGATAGACTGGCCTGTTCCTGATTACAGCCTCATAAAAGTAGAAGCCTGTTCCTGTATTGCAGTTTCATGAAAACAAAAAGTCAGTTCCGGCATATCCATCGTCAAGGATTCCCTCTTCGTACTGTCTGGTTCGGATCTGTTCTTTTTTCGATAAAAAGACCTGTTTTGAGACCTGTCATGCGATCCTTTCCGGAAGGCCCGGCGTGGCTGAAGTACCTTAGGAACTGCAGCGAAATAATCTGTACGTTTTGCCACAGTTCCAAGTGCCCGCAGCACCGGAAGCATCTATTATATCTGAATCGCCGGAGCGCCAGAAGCGCCCGGCGTGTCCTGAGTATCCGGAGCAGTCTGAGTGCCTGGAATATCTGCAGTGCCGGAAAGTTCCCGTGATCTACAGAGAAGTTATAACGTAAATTGGAGAATTTTCGCAGGAGTCAAATTTTCTCTGATCAGCCTGAAACTGAATCGCATCGGGCATTAAAGCCCGGTATTTGTTTTGATGAATTGTTTTTACCAATGCAGGAACAGTTTGTCTTATTGTGTTTGCTGCGGCAACAGGCGGCACAGCAGGAAGGAAAACGCTATGAAAGCATTGCTTCAGAAAATCAGACAGCTTTTAAAGGACAGACGCTTTCGCAGGATTTGGTACAGGGGCGTGAGCTCCGTTGCGGCGCTTGTCGTCTTTGTCACCACCTATGCACTCGTACTGCCCGCGATTACCATGGAGAGCCGGGCAGCGTGCGGAATGGAGGCACATCAGCACGATGATTCCTGCTATGAAAAGCGCCTGATCTGCGGCATGGAGGAGTCGGAGGGGCATCATCATGATGATAGCTGCTATACCCTGGCACAGAAGCTGGTCTGCAAAATGGAAGAACATGCGCATGATGATGCATGTTATGACCGGGAGGGAAATCTTGCCTACGGGAAGGAAGAGCATATACATGATGCGGGATGCAGACAGGAAGAGAGGAAGCTGACCTGTCAGAATCGCCCCATGATACGACAGTCACGGGAAATGAGGTGGAAAAATATACGCTTACGGTGAGCTACAGGCCCGCCGGAGCAAATATCACCAACTGGCACACCGGTTCTTATGGTTCGGGAATGTCCGGAAACAGGGCGGGAAATATCCTTAAAGACAATACACATATCATAAATGTGTATGTGAAAGGTCTTCAGATCACAAAAGTAGATATTGATGACCGGATCCTTACGGGAGCGGAATTTGCCCTGTACCGCACAGCAAGGGATGGCGAAACAGACCTGCTCGAAATCAATGGAAGACAATACTATAGGATCGCTGAGTTTGACACCAGCGCGACCGGTATTGCGGTAAAAGAACAGATCGATCAGCTGGAAGAAGGAGAAGAGTATTATCTTGTGGAGATTCAGGCTCCTTCAGGATACAATGCCATTCCGCCGCTTCCTGTTGATTTGCGCACATCCGATGTATTTACACAAAAACCTGGGACAGCGACACAGACAACAAAGCCGGATACGGGTATCTATGATTGGATTCAAAATACATCACTGAAATTGAACTCCGAAAGCGGTGTAAAGCAGACGAACGCGGATAACACTGTGGATCTTACACATACCGGAACTGCAAATTCAAACAACGAGATTATTTACTATCGTATCATCAACAACCCGGGAGTCGAACTGCCAGCCACCGGCGGCTCCGGCACACAGTTCTTCACGATCCTCGGAAGCATCCTGATCCTTGGAGCGGGAGTACAGCTTTGGAGGAGACGAAGAATGATATAAAATAAACTTCAAAAAGGCTGGTCTCAGAGATGAGAGCAGCCTTTTTTTTAATGTGAGTTGACAGATCCGCTTCATTTTATTAAACTTTATTAAAATATATTTTAATAAAGTTGATTTTAACAAAACGACTACCAGGACTGCTCATATGCCTTTGAGAGAGGAGCACATAAGTTGTCCCGAGCAGCCGGCAGGGCGGTATGCATGGACAATCGGCTGTTTATACAGGGGGGTTGAAATGTTCATAGGGCGACAAAAAGAGCTGGATTCTCTGACACAACTATATGAAAAAGGCGGATTCCATATGACAGTTGTGACAGGGCGCAGGAGAGTCGGCAAATCGACACTGCTGGCGGAATTTATCAAGGAAAAAAAGGCAGTCTATTATACAGCTTCGAAAGTGGGAGCAGACAGGAATCTGGAGCTGCTAACGGAGCAGGTGATCTCTGCGCTGGAGCCTTCAATCAGCGGCGCAAGGTTTTCGACGTGCGAGGCGCTTTTTGACTTCATGACCGACAGGCTGTCGGAAGAGACCCTGGTCTTTGTGATCGATGAACTGCCATATTGGGCGGAAAACGATGAAGCGCTTTTATCTGTCCTGCAGAAATATATTGATACGAAGTGGAAGGACAGAAATCTGTTTCTGATTCTGTGCGGGTCCTCACTGAGCTTTATGGAAAGCAGAGTTTTGAGTGAAAAGAGCCCTCTTTTCGGGAGACGGGATTCACAGATCAGACTGGAGCCCTTTCATTACCTGGAGGCGGCTTTATTTGTTCCATCGTATACACTGGAGGAGAAGGCGATTTGCTACGGGATCACGGGAGGGGTCGCAAAGTACCTGTCTCTTTTGGATCCTGACGCTTCACTGGATGAGAATATTCAGCACCTGTTTTTCTCTACAGACGGGTATCTCTATGATGAGCCGCGGAATTTCCTGGCGCAGGAATTTTCGGAGACAGCTCTTGTCAACAATGTCATTGAACAGATCGCCTGGGGAGAAAACTCTCTCCATCTGATCGCGGATAAGGTACATGAAAGAGAGAGCACTGTACTGTATTCGCTGGGAAAGCTGATCAGTGTCGGGCTGGTCGAAAAGAAAACCTGCATCACAGAGGAAAAAAACCGGAAGAAGACGCAGTATGTCCTCAAGGATTCCATGTTCCGGTTCTGGTACAGATTTGTGTCCAAAGCGGTGAGCATGATCGAGATCGGACGCGGGGGTGCCTGGTATGAACGGGCGGTAAAGCCTGAGCTTCATGAGTTCATGGGGAGTATCTTTGAACAAATGTGCAGAGAATATGTTCTTGCGAACGGAGAAAGCGACCGGTTTGGCTGTTTCATCACACAGACAGGAACCTGGTGGGGGACGGAAACAGTGGACGACGGGCAGGGAAGAAAAATATCGCAGACCGCAGACGTGGACGTCGTGGGACTATCCTCCGTGGACAAGGCCCTGGTGGCAGGCGAGTGCAAGTTCCGGAACAGGCCGCTGGACAAATCCGTCTATGAGGCACTGGTCCGGAGAAGCAAGGTGATCCCGACAAAGTACAGGGTGTTAAAATACCTGCTCTTTTCTCTGGGAGGCTTTACGGAATGGTTTGACAATATTGACAGAAATATGGTGCAGCTCTATACGCTGGAGGACCTGTATGCCATGGACTGAAACAGCATTCTTCATGAACCAGGGGATGGTTCCTTGTTTCACCCAAACAAGGAAACCGTCCCCTGGTTTATACTGCCGTTTCACCCAAACAGGGAAACCATTCCCTGGTTCATACTGTCCCCCTGTCTCCGCTCACTGCCGGATCCATATCCTTACATGATTGGGCTCGTCATCTTCTTCATGGAAGCGATACTCCATATCCTTTACGATGCTTTTCAGGACAGCGAGGGACAGGTCGTTTCCGGTGTCGTGGATATCGAACGGAGCGCCCTTGTATCTTACGTCGATCAGACAGGCGGCGTCCCCGGGAGAATATTCAACATTTACTCTTATAAAAGGCTGTTCAAATATAAAAGGCTGATTAAGAGGCTGGTTATCAGGCTGTTTAAGAGGCTGTTCATAAGACTGCTTAAGAGGCTGCTCATAGACCGGCAGGAGGATCTGTTGGACAAGCTCCTCGATGGCAAGCCGGATCCGGTATTTTTGCGCCGGAGCGACATCATTCTTGAGAAGATAGCTGTCAAGCGCGGCCCCGAAGCCGATAAAGTCGTAGTCTCTGCGGTCAATGACTGCCTCGAATACCTTCAGGCCCTTGATAAAGCGCCTGGTCAGTTCCTTTTTGGGGCTGTCGAATATTTCATCGGGCGTTCCCTCCTCGTAGATTCCGCCCTCATCCATATAAAAGACCCTGTTGGAGATGGCTCTTGCGAAATTCATCTCGTGGGTGACGATCAGCATGGTCTTTCCGCTTTTCGACAGGTCCCTGATCACCGCCTGGACCTCCGAGACCATGGTGGGGTCAAGCGCGCTGGTCGGCTCATCGAGCAGGATCACATCCGGATCCATGGCAAGTGTCCTGGCGATCGCCACGCGCTGCTTCTGTCCGCCCGAAAGCTCATCCGGGTAGCTGAGCGCCTTCTCTGCAAGGCCGACTCTTTTCAGGAGCTCCATTCCCCTGTCATAGGCCTCCTGACGGGTCTTCTTTAAAATGTCCATCGGTGCGAGCATAAGGTTTTCTATGACTGTCAGGTGTCCGAAAAGATTGAAGGACTGGAATACCATGCCCATCTTCTGCCGGACTTTTTTGATATCCGTACCCCTTGCGGTGATCTCCTCACCGTCCACGATGATCTGGCCGGAGGTGGGCTTCTCCAGCATGTTGATACACCGTATAAAGGTCGATTTACCGGTCCCGGAGGGGCCGATCACGGAGATCACGTCGCCGTCATGGATCGTGACACTGACATCCTTTAAGGGTGTGACGGTCTCGTATTCTTTTTTCAGATTTCTGATCTCGATCATTTTCCGGCACCTCCCTGCTCTATGCCTCCCAGGATCGCTTCCTTTTTCCGCCTCCTGGGATTGAGCAGCTTTTCGATCCTGCCTGCAAGGAAGGTCAGAAGGCCGCCCAGGAGAAAATAGATGACCGCCACCGCGATCAGGGGGAAGAAGGCTTCATAGGTCCGGCCCCTCACAATGTCTCCCATTTTGGTCAGGTCCTGTACGGCAATGTAGCCCACGATCGCGGTCGCTTTGATCAGGGAGACCACTTCCCCCTTGTAGGACGGCAGGAAATGCGGCAGGGCCTGGGGCAGGATGATCCGGAAAAAGGCGTGCGTTCTCCCGTAACCGAGCGCCAGGGCGGCTTCCATCTGTCCCTGGTCGACCGCTCCGACACCCATTTTGAGCATTCCGAAAACAGCGGCGCCAAAAACAAGCGTAAAGGCAATCACCGCTACGACAGTCCCGCTCATCTGTGTCTTTGCGAAAATGATGTAATACAGGATCATCAAGAGCACGACGACCGGCATGCCCTGGATCAGCCACACAAAAAGCCGCGACAGGATATCCGGGATCCTGCCTCCGTTCCGGCACAGCATATATATGAGAAATCCCAGGGCAGTCCCAAACAGGATGGAGAGGACTGTGATGGTCAGTGTCGTTATGACGCCGTCGATGAAGAGCCTGTATCTGTTTTCTCTGATAAATGTCTTATAAAAGCTTTCCCGTACACCGGCAAAAAAGGACTTGTCCGCGCGCACGGATCCTGATCCGCCTCCGGATTCGCCTGCCCGTACAGATCCGGATCCGCCTCCGGATCCGCCTGCCCGTACAGATCCAGATCCGCCCCCGGATCCGCCGGCGCGCACGATCAGAACAAACAGAGCCTTCCGGTATTCGACGAAGTCCATTGTTTCCTTTCGCTCGTCGCTTGTCACAATGGATCCGCACCCGATATCCGCCTTCCCGGATCCGATCGAGGACAGGACGGCGGAAAAATCCATGGGCGTAAACTCCACATGTACATCCAGCTCCCTGGCAATGAGAAGGATCGTCTCGATGTCCAGCCCGAGCAGGTCCCCGCCCTGTCCCACATAACTCATGGGCTCCAGGGCATCACAGGCCGCAACCTGTACGGTTCCGTTTGCCCCGGGCCAGTCCTGCTCCGGCAGCGTCTTCACAGTGTCATCTGCCCCGGTCCATTTTTTCCAGAGCGCATTCCTGGTCTCTGCGGGGATCCGGTCATAAGCCTCCTGCCATTGGCGGCATCTCTCATCTCCCTTTTGAAAAGCAAGCCCGAAGGCTGTTTGGCCGAGGCTTTCCGGGAAAATGGCAAGCCCCGGATCTTTATTGGCTGCCAGCTCCGCGACGGCGTTGTTCATCAGTCCGGCATCGGTCTTTCCGCTCCTGACACCGAGCATCATATCCGGCATGGTCTGATAATAGGTAAATTCCTTTACATTTTCTACCTTTGAAGAGATCAGCGCCTCAAAGGGGGCACCCGTGAGCATGGAGATCGTTTTTCCGTTTAAGTCTGCAAATGTCCTGAACTCGGGAACCGCCGCAGCCGGATCGGCAGTTGGATCGGCAGTTGGATCGGCAGATGGATTGGCAGCTGAATCGACATTGCCGGAAAGATCCTGCGAAGGTACTGCCAGCACGATGCCCCCATTGTAGGTGGGATCCGAAAACAGGACCTGCTCCTTTCGCTCCTCCGTCACGTTCATACCCGTGCAGAAATCGCATTTTCCGGCCTGCACGGCACTGATCCGGCCAGAAAAATCCACATCTGAAAGCTTCAGGGTGTATCCGCCGGCGCGGCAGAACCGCACCACAAGGTCGATGTCGTAGCCGACGTTTCTGCCGTCCTTGATATAGGACCACGGAGCATCTGTTGCGGTCGTCACGACCCTGATCGTACCGTTTTCGCCCGTAAGATCAGACGTATCGACCGTCTTTTTGGCCTCATCTGTGCCCATCCAGATCTCGTCAATTTCAGCAAGCGTTCCGTCCGCCCGCGCCTTGTCCAGAAATGCATTGAACTCATCACACAGAGCAGCTTCCTTTTCATCATTCTTGCGGAAGGCAAAGCTGACATCCTGCCTGGTGATCTTATCCGGGATATAAGCAAGCGCAGGCTGTTCATAATGCATCATCTTGATATTGGGTTCATCCGCAAGAAACGCATCGATTTTCCCCGCAAGAAGCGCAGCGCTCAGATCCGGATAGGAATCGAAATACAGATATTCGCTGTTCGGAAAATTCTCAGCGGCAATATTCTCCAGAGGCGTACCGGTCAGTACCCCGATCCGCTTCCCGTCATAAGCCTGCCAGCCGGCTTTTCCCTCTTGATCAGCTGCTGATGATTCTCCCTTCACCGAAAGCACAGGTGAAAACAACAGGAAGAGCACCACAAATAGTGCGGTCATTCTTTTACGTCTATTCATCTTCCATCCTTTCCGGCCATGCCGCCCGCCGGGGAGGCAGTACATACTTCCCGAATCTCTGGTTCAGAACCATTTTAAGAAAAGTATATCATCGTTTTCTTATCAATCAAGTTGGACAAGGGACAGTTCTTCGTTTCAGAATGCGTGAACCGGAGTGTGAACCGCGGAACTGTCCCCTGTTTCACATAAATGCCCACCTCATGAACTGCTCGAGATTTGATTCATATATCCGAAATGTTTTAAGTAATCAAAACATCCTTTCCAGGGGATATTGCCCTCGTCAGAATAGACGATTATAATGATTTTATTCTTCATCGCGCAATACCCGTGACTTCAGTCGTGGGATACGCGCGCAAAAAGGAAACTCGCTTTGTCACAGTGTCGCTGAATCCCGGTGTCGCAGGAGACGGAGGACAAATCAACTTGATGTAAAGAGAGATCGGTTTCCGGGAATGTCAAATCGTGAGAAGGAAAGGAGGCCCGGGAAATGGCTGTACATATTGCTGTGGGAGATGAGAGCTTTGACGAAATCAGAAAAACCGGGCTGTACTATGTGGATAAATCAGACCTGCTCTATGATCTTGTCGGACAGACAAATAATAAAGTGACTCTGTTTACCCGGCCCCGCAGGTTTGGCAAGACACTCAACTTAAGCATGATGGAGAGCTTCTTTGACATCAATCGTGACAGCAGGGCGGTGTTTGATGGGCTTAATATCTCGAAGCACCGGGACTTCTGTTCGAAATGGATGAATCAGTATCCGGTGCTGTTTATATCGTTTAAGGATGTGGACGGGCTGGATTTTGAGAGCGCCTATAAGATGCTTGCAGGAACCATTGCAAAGCTGTGCATCAAATTTCCCAACCTTGAGAAGGATACGTCCGTTTCTTATGCTGATGTGGAGGTCTTCCACAGATTGTTGTTCAAGGAAGCGGATCAGGAAGAAATAAAAAATTCCTTACAAACCATTATGCGCATGATGCATGCTGTGTACGGAAAGCCTGTGATCCTGCTGATCGATGAGTATGATGTGCCGCTTGCGAAGGCAAGCGAAAAGAATACGGCGCAGAATCGCTTTTATGAGCAGATGCTTGATGTCATTAAGGGCATGCTCAGCATTGCGCTGAAGACAAATGAATATCTGAAATTCGCTGTGGGCACAGGATGCCTCCGTATCGCCAAAGAGAGTATCTTTACCGGTACAAATAATTTTGCTTCCTACTCTGTGCTGGATGAAGACTTCTCGGAGTACTTCGGATTCACACAGGAGGAAGTCGATGAGCTTCTTTCGTCTGCTGACCGTGGGGAAAAAGCTGCGGTTTTCAAAGAATGGTACGACGGATATATTTTCGGGAATACTTCCGTATACTGCCCATGGGATGTTGCAAGCTACGCGGCCGCATTACTGAAGAGACGGAATGCAAAGCCGAAGAATTATTGGCGCAACACCAGTGGAAACGGCATCATCAGAGACTTCGTGGGGCGTGATGATCTGGATGTATCAGATAAGTTTGAAACATTATTATCCGGCGGAAGCATTACCGAGAAGATTTCCGACGAACTGACCTATGATACGCTGCATGAGACGGAGCAGAATCTGTGGAGTGTTCTGCTGATGACAGGGTATCTGACAAAAGCTGATCCGGATGCGGATGAAGAGGATGTACCGTTAAAGATTCCCAATGCAGAGATCAGCCGTATCTTTGAAGATACCGTAGTGAAGCTTTTTACAGATACGCTGGATACAGGCCGGCAGCGTGAATTGATGTCGGCTCTCTGGAGTGAGGATACAGTCACTGCTTCCAGGCATCTGAATGATTTTCTGTGGGATACGATCAGCTTCATGGATTATCACGAAGACTATTACCACGCCTTTCTTGTCGGGCTGTTTGTCGGTCTGGGCTATGCAGTTGATTCCAATAAGGAGAGCGGCCTCGGCAGGTTCGATGTGCTGGTCAAGGACCGCAGGAACCGAAGAGTCCTGCTGATCGAAGCGAAGAAGTCAGCCACGCAGGAAGGCATGGGCGCAGACTGCGATGATGCCCTGCGACAGATCGAAGAAAAGGGATACGTGCGCCGCCTGGAACCGGGCTATGAGAAAGCGGTGTGCTACGGCATCGCCTTCTTCCGAAAATTCGCGATGATTAAAAAGCCGGATACCTCCCGGCAACAGTAATCTCAGTGGCGGCGCACGATTCTGATCCGCAAAGCAGGACAAGATCCGGTGACTGCAAAAGAATCAGTGACTGAAAGAAGATCCACTGACTGAATTAACGGTGATTAGAAAGATATCCTGATGATGAATCGAAACACAGTCAAAGCCGCCCTGATCAGGTCGATCCCGGTCATGGCGGGATATATTGTCCTGGGGACCGGCTTCGGGATCCTGCTGCGCGGCGCCGGCTACGGCCTGCCATGGGCTTTCGCCATGAGCCTCTTCATCTATGCGGGGTCCCTGCAGTATGTCGGTGCCAGCATGCTTGCGTCGGGGGCCTCGCTGCTTACGGGGATCCTGACCAGTATCATGGTCAATGCCAGGCATCTTTTTTACAGCATTTCCATGATCGGGCGCTACCGGGATGCGGGCAGGTTTAAGCCCTATATGATCTTCGGCCTGACGGATGAGGTCTACACCCTGCTCGTGGGCGGGGAGGTGCCGGAGGGGGCGGAGCCGCAGGCCTATCGCTTTCTCGTGACTCTCTTCTGCCACAGCTACTGGGTCACCGGCAGTGTCCTGGGAAGTGCTCTTGGCACGGTACTTCCCTTCAGCACAGAGGGGATCGAGTTCTCCATGACGGCTCTTTTTATCGCGGCCTTCACCGGGCAGTGGCTGGAAAGCAGAGACCACATCCCTGCGCTGACCGGCCTTCTGTGTACCCTTGTGTGCCGGATCCTGTTCGGGCCCGGGCGCTTCCTGATCCCGGCCATGCTGCTGATCACAGCTGTCCTGACCCTCCTCCGGCACCGGATGGAGGATACGGCGGAGGAATCGCAGTAAAGGATCACCAGAACGTACAAACAGGATATACAGGATATACAGGTTATTCTGTATCAGGTCCCATGCAGGACATCTGCAGCAAAATCTGCAAAACCTGCTGCGTTAAGACAAGAGCCTGCGTTCCGCAGAACGTCAGTAAGCAGGACATCTGCAGCAAAACCTGCTGCAGAAGGGAGAAAAGATCTACATGCCGATGAGAATACATGCGGCTCTTCTGGTCGCCATTATGTCAGCAGTCACCATCCTTCTGCGCTTCCTGCCTTTTCTGATCTGGTCCGGCAGGAGGAAGACCCCCAAATACATCCTTTACCTGGGCAGGGTGCTCCCGCCCGCGATCATCGGGATGCTGGTCATCTATTGTCTGAAGGACATAACCTTTTCGGCGGCTCCCTTCGGGCTGCCGGAGCTGATCGCCGGTGTCTGCGTGGTCCTTCTGCAGGCCCTTCGGCGGAATTCCCTGCTCAGCATCCTCGGCGGGACGATCCTTTATATGTTTCTCGTCCAGGTGATTTTTTAGTGAAACGGGGATTGCCCCTTGCTTTTAGTGAAACGGGGACTGCCCCCTTGTTTCAGTGATGCAGAAAAGCGAATACAGGAAGAGGTGTTGCTATGGATCACAATTTTTCGATCTTTATGTGCATCTTCGCGGCGGCGCTCCTGCTTTACGCAGCCGTTCTCGGGATCACGAAGGACTATAACCTGCTGCCCTACAGAGCCCGCGTCTCGGTGGAGCCAAAGGACCCGGAGAAGTATGCGGTCGGACTGGCGAAGATCATTGCCCTGACCGCCGTGGCTGTGGCGGTGGGGGCGGCAGTCTCTGTGTGGAATATGGCAGCCGGAGCAGTCGTGATGATCCTGGGAGTGATCGCTGCCATCTGGTACGGCGCGAAGAAGATCATCAGAAATGATTCCGACTCATGAGGAAATGAAGCCTTCAGCTTCTTCATAGCAGATTCTTCAGAACAGCTTCTTCAAAGCAGATACTTCATAGCAGATTTTTCAAAACAGCTTTTTCAAAGCAGCCGGCGGCAATACGGCAGGCCGGTCTGCCTATACAGAATAGTTACAGAATAGTTGAAAAACAGCCGGCGCATTCTCGTGACTTCAATGTGTTTGAGGCTTCACTGCGTACAGGCTGTTTCAGTTCTGCAGGGATCGTATTGTTTTTTAAAGATACTGGGGTGTGAGAGAAAAAGGCTTCAACGAACGGCGGTCGAGGACGGTTCAATAAACGGTAGTTGAAGACAGCCGTGACAAAAGGCTTCAACGAACGGCGGTCGAGGACGTCGGGAGAAAAAGGCTTCAATAAACGGCAGTCGAGGACGCCGGGAGAAAAAGGCTTCAATAAACGGCAGTCGAAGACAGCTTGGAGGAAAAGGATGAGAAAAAAGAACTGTGCAGTCAGAAGTCGAATTTTGTGCGCGGCCGTCGCGGTCCTGTTCCTGCTGACGGCTTGCGGCGGAAACCGGGCACCGGCAGCGTCCGATGCTGCAGCGGCTTCGGAAACGACGTCCGCGGGCGATGTCATTTCTGCATCCGATGCAGCCCTGACGACAGAGGAGACTTTCGTAGAAAGTGCGGAGGAGGCGGTTTCTGCGGGCGAGGCAGGTTCTGCGGCGGACGGTGCAGCCCCGACGGCAGAGGAAGCTTCCGCGGAAAGTGCGCAGGATGCGGCTTCTGTGGAGGATGGGACTTCTACGGGCAATGCAATCTCTGCGGACGATGCAGCCTTGGCGACAGAGAAGGCTTCCGCAGAAAATGTGGAGGGAGCGGATTCCGCGGATGAGGCTGCGGCGGATGAGGCAGCCCTGGCGAGAGAGGCGGAGCATATCCTGGAGAGGATGTCCATGGAGGAAAAGATCGCGCAGATGATCATTCCCGCGATCCGGACCTGGGATGGACAGAATGTGACATCCCTGGACCAGGTGCCTGCTTTGGCAGAAGCCCTGCGCAGGCACCAGTATGGCGGGATCATCCTGTTCGGCGAGAATATCGCCGGCAGCGGGCAGACGGCGAAGCTGGTCGCCAACCTGCAGGAAAACAACAGGCAGATCGAGGACATTTCTGCTCCGATCCCCTATTTCATGGCGGTGGATGAGGAGGGCGGTATCGTCACCCGTTTTGGCACAGGGACCCGGATGACCGGAAATATGGCCATCGGTGCGACCGGGGACAATGCAGAGGACAACGCCCTGGCCACGGGTCGCATCATCGGCGAGGAGATGGCGGCCCTGGGCTTCAACGTGGATTTCGCGCCGGTCGTCGATGTGAACAATAACCCCGCCAATCCCGTGATCGGGACCCGGTCCTTCTCGGATGATCCGCAGGCGGTGGCTGCGCTGGGGGAGGCCTTTTCCCGGGGGCTGGCGCAGAACCATATCATCGCGACCTATAAGCATTTTCCCGGTCATGGAGACACCACTGCAGACAGCCATATCGGGACCCCCTCCGTGGACAAGACCTATGAGGCGCTCAGGGAGAATGAACTGGTTCCCTTTGCTTCTGCGATCAGGAACGGCGCGGAGATGATCATGACTGCCCACATCACGTACCCGGCGATCGATGAGGAGCAGACCTTTGGCGACGGTGTGACGAAGGGCTTTTACCCCGCGACCATGTCCGCAAAAATGATCACGGAGATTCTGCGGGGCGACATGGGCTATGACGGCATTGTCGTGACAGACGCCATGGAGATGGACGCGATCGATGAGGCGGGGCTGGTGCCCGGCGCCCTGGGGTCTCTTGAATACCGTGTCAATGTCGCGGAGAAGGTCATCAATGCAGGCGTGGACATCCTGCTCATTCCGACAGACCTCAACAGCGGGGAAAAGGCGGATCTATACGACCGGTACATCACAGCCCTGGTGGAGATGGCGGGGGACGGCAGGATCCCGGAGGCCAGGATCGATGAGAGCGTGGGGCGCATCCTGCGTCTCAAGCTCAAATACAGGATCCTGGCACCGGCAGAGGGACAGGAGGCTGTTCCGGAGAATCCGGAGCATACGGGATCCGGGGAGGCCGGAGCCGGGCCAGATAACAAAAATGGTGCCGACGGATCCGGAACTGCCGGAGCCGGGGCAGATACCAAAGCTGATGCCGACGGATCCGGAACTGCCGGAGCGGGGGCAGATACCAAAGCTGGTGCCGACGGATCCGGAACTGCCGGAGCCGGGGCAGACGCCAAAACCGATGTCAGTACAGCCTCTGCAAACAGCGCAGCGGAGGAGACAGGTGCGGCTGCCTCGCAGGTCACGGCGCAGGATACGTCCGCTCCCTCTCTTGAATCGGTCGGGTCTGATGCCCATCACCTCAGGGAGATGGAGATCGCCCGCCAGGCCGTCACGGTCGTCAAAAACGATGCGCAGACCCTGCCCGTGGCCGCGGCCGGAAAGAAGATCGTGCTTCTGGGCAGACAGGAAAGTGACATTCCGGCCCTGCACTATTATGTCAGGCTCCTGCAGGAGGAAGGCGCACTGGAGGCGGACGCGCAGATCACTATTGAGACCTGTCTGAATGGCGCCGGAGAGGAAGCGGTCCTGCGCTACACAGACGGGATGCGACAGGCCATACGGGATGCAGACCTGGTGGTCGGCATGACCAGGACCTACAGCCTCGACGCTCTGACGGCAGGCGCTCCCCAGTATGAGGGCATCCACAGGGCAATCGAGGACACCCACGCGGGAGACGGCAGATTCGTTCTGCTGAGCCAGAACCTGCCCTATGATGCCGCGCGCTTCCAGGAGGCGGATGCCATCGTCCTTACCTACAACGGGAGCGGGATCATGGATCCGACCGATGACGGCACAGCCGGCCGGCAGCTGGCGGGAAATGCCAATGTTCCTGCGGCTCTTGAGACTGTCTTCGGTTTCAACACGCCCTCGGGCAGGCTTCCGGTCAACATCCCCGTGATCGAGGAGCAGGCGGACGGCACACTGTCCTATGGAAAAGACCTCCTGTATGAGCGGGGCTTCGGTCTTGCGTATGATTGAGGTGTAAACCGGGGAAACTCATTTTCGCGAATTTCTGCCCGCGCTGCCTGCGCATTGACGTGGTCCGGCATGGCCGGGAAGAGGAGAAACAGATGGTTCATTTTGTGGGAGCGGGGCCCTGTGCGGCAGATCTGATCACTGTGCGGGGGGCCCGGCTGATCCGGGAGGCGGATGTGATCATTTTTGCGGGTTCGCTGGTCAATCCCGGGATCCTGGAGGAAAACGCCCGAAGCGGTGCGCAGGTCTATGACAGTGCAGAAATGACACTGGAGGAGGTCCTGGATGTGATGCGAAGGGCGGAGAGGGCGGGACTTGCGACCGTGCGTCTGCACACCGGCGATCCCTGCATTTACGGAGCTATCCGGGAACAGATGGACCTTTTGGAAAAAGAGGGGATCCCCTATGATTACACACCCGGTGTGAGCGCTTTTTGCGGGGCGGCTTCCGCTCTGGACATGGAATACACCCTGCCGGGGGTCTCTCAGAGCGTGGTCATCACCCGTATGGCGGGCCGTACGCCGGTGCCGGACGGGGAATCCATCGAATCTTTTGCGGCGCACGGCGCGACTATGGTGGTCTTTCTGAGTGCGGGCATGCTCCGGGACCTGAGCAGGCGCCTGCAGGCGGGCGGGTACGCGGCTGACACGCCGGCTGCCATCGTCTACAAGGCGACCTGGCCGGACGAGAAAAAATATATCTGCACCGTCGGGACGCTCGCACAGACGGCAGAAGACCATCAGATCACAAAGACGGCCCTGATCATTGTCGGGGATACGGTCGTACAGAGCGGGTATGAGCGCTCAAAGCTTTATGACCCCTCTTTTGAGACGGGATTTCGCAGACCAGTGCAGGGAGAAGGATGATGACTGCCATGGCAGAAAGCAGAGAAGGAAAAGAGGATAGGAAAAGGCGGACAGAGCCTGTCTCAGGCAGCGGGCTCCTGCATATCATCGGGATCGGTCCCGGCGCGGTCGACCAGATGACCATGGAGGCATACGGGGCCATCGAGAATTGTGATGTCATTGCAGGCTATCAGGTCTACGTCGACATGGTAAAAGACCGCTTCCCGGGTAAAAAGATCATCACGACGGCTATGCGGAGGGAGGAGGAGCGCTGCATCCTTGCCCTGGAGGAAGCTGCCAAAGGAGCGAAGGTGGCCTTTATCTGCAGTGGTGATGCCGGCGTCTACGGCCTGGCAGGGCTTATCTATGAGGCGGCGCAGGACTATCCATCGGTTGAGATCCGCGCGATCCCCGGTGTCACGGCGGCCCTGAGCGGGGCGGCCAGGCTGGGGGCGCCCCTGATCCATGATTTCGCCGTGATCAGCCTCAGTGACCTCATGACCCGGTGGGAGACCATCGAAAAACGGCTGCGGATGGCGGCCGAAGGAGACTTTGCCATTGTCCTCTACAATCCCTCCAGCAGAAAACGCGCCGGTTACCTGCAGAAGGCCTGTGACATCCTGCTAGAGACCCTGTCCCCGGACCGGGTCTGCGGCACGGTCCGCAATATCGGGCGTGAAGGGGAAGAGGTCCGCATCTGCACCCTGGCGCAGCTGCGAGGCAGGCAGGTGGACATGTTCACTACGGTCTTCATCGGGAATTCCTCCACAAAACAGATCGGGGACAAGATGGTCACTCCCCGCGGCTATGCCCGGGAGAGATAAATAAAGGAATCGGAGAGACAAATAAAGGAATCGAAGAGACAGATAAAGTAATCGGAGAGACAAATGGGAAAAAGTGGAAAAGACGTGCTGATTTTCGGCGGTACAACAGAGGGCCGGCTGGCCGCGGAGCGGCTGCTGGCGGAGGGGGTCCCCTGCACGGTCTGTGTGGCGACACAGTACGGGGAGGAAGTAATGACGCCCCATCCCCTGCTCTCTGTACATGTCGGGCGGCTTGACCGGTGCGCGATGGCCCGGCAGATGCAGGAAGGCTCTTTCTGCTGCGTCATCGATGCCACACACCCGCATGCGCATGCCGTTTCGCAGGAGATCCGGTCGGCCTGTGCCCGGACCGGACTTCCCTGCCTGCGCCTGCAGCGAGATACGTCTGCAGAAAGTGATCCGGCTGTATTCGTCCGTGATGTAAAAGAAGCCGGTGCCTTTCTGGCTTCTGTTCCCGGCAGGATCCTGGTCACGACCGGCAGCAAGGAACTGGGCGAATTTGTGAAAGCGCTGGGAGACCCGTCCAGAGTGACAGCGCGTGTCCTGCCTGCGCCGGACAGCATTCTCGCCTGCACAGATGCAGGCCTTGCGGGCACGCAGATCTTTGCCATGCAGGGACCCTTTGACACGGAGATGAACTGTGCGCTGATCCATCATGTACAGGCGCAGTGGCTTCTGACCAAGGAGACCGGTTCTGCCGGCGGCTATCCCCAGAAGCTGGAAGCAGTCAGAAAATGCGGCATCGGGGCGGTCGTGATCCGCACTCCCTCGCCGGATGGTGAAACCGGCAGAGAGCATCAACATCTGCGAGAGATGGATCTGGAGGAAACAGTCGCGGCTGCTCTGCGTCTGGCGGCAGCCGGCGCGAGCCTTTCCCTGATCGGGATCGGTGTCGGGGCGCCGGAAGCCATGACGATCGAAGCGAGAGACGCCATTGCCAGGGCGGAGGTTCTGTTCGGGGCTGAAAGCGTCCTGCAGTCAGGTGTCCTGCAGCAGGTTCTTTCCCATAGGCCGGAGGGCTGTGGAAGCGATGGGAGTTCTGCGGATTTCGGAGAGAAAAAAACGGCAGGATCTGCAGCATGCGAACCGGCCCCTGCGACCGGAAAGACCCTGGTCCCGGTCTATGACAGCGAAAAGATCGTTGATTACCTGGAGGCACATCCGAAAATCTGCCATGCGGCGGTCCTCTATTCCGGGGACAGCGGTTTTTACAGCGGTGCGTCGTCCATGCTGTCTTTTTTGCGGAAAAAATATAATGATGGTCTGCCGGAGGAGGAGCGCTGGCTGGGGACGGAGGGAGACATCTGCCTGTCCCGGCCGGTCACCCTGCGGACCGGAACCGGACCAGAGGTCCGGACAGATACAGGGACCGGAACCAAAACAGGGACAGATACAGATACAGAGATCGGAACCAAAACAGAGGCCGGGACAGATACAGGGACCGGAACCAAAACAGAGACATGGACAGACACAGATACCGGAATAAGAACAGAAACCGGGAACGGGAAGGTCTGGGACATTCGTGTGCTCTGCGGAATCTCCAGTCCATCCTGGTTTGCCTCCCGCCTCGGCGTCCCGTGGCAGGACTGGAAGATCCTCAGTTCCCACGGTCGTTCCTGCAATGTGGTAGGCCATGTGCGCAGAAACCGCAGGTGCTTTCTGCTGCTGTCAGGCGCGGAGGACCTGCGCCGGACGGGAGACCTGCTCTTTCGGGCGCAGGAGGAGGGCATCCTGGGACTGCTGCAGCTCTACTATGGCTATGAGCTCTCCCGCCCGCAGGAGGAGATCCGGGAGTGCACGCCGTATGAGCTGAGGGAGGTCACGAAGGAGGGGCTCTATGTCCTTTTGATCGAAAACTGTTTCTGGCAGGAGATGCCGGTCCTGCCCGGCCTGCCGGATGAAGCCTTCCTGCGGGGAAGGGCTCCCATGACCTCTGCGGAGATCCGGGCGCTCGCCCTTTGCAAGCTGGGACCGGGACCAAAGCCGCTGCTCTGGGATGTGGGCGCCGGAACGGGGTCTGTCAGTGTAGAGGCAGCCCTGGCCTGCCCCGGCGGCAGAGTTTTTTCCATCGAATATAAAAAAGAAGCTCTTGCCCTGCTGGAAAAAAACAGGGACCGCTTCTGCCTCCGTAACATGGAGATCGTCGAGGGACACGCGCCTGAGGTCCTGGACCGGCTTCCGCCGCCGACCCATGTCTTTATCGGCGGAAGCGGCGGAAGGATCCGGGAGATCCTGTCCCGGGTCTTCCGGTGCAATCCGGGTGCCCGGGTCGTGGCCACCTGTATTACATCGGAGACACTGGCGGCCCTTCAAGCTGCCATGGAGGCTTTCCGGGTGACAGCTGCGGAGTGCATCCAGGTCAGTGTCAACCGGGAGGAGAAGCTGGGCAGATACCACTACCTGCGCGGGGCTAACCCGATCTTTATCATTTCCTTTACGGGGAACGGGTCCGGTCAATACGCGGATTACCTGGCCGGACGGGAAAACTGAGTCCGGAGAGAGAAGAGAGACTATGCTGCACGGAGGAGAGATCTATCACGGACAGCCTGTCCTGTATGATTTTTCAGTCAATATCAATCCGCTGGGGATTCCGCAGGCAGTGGACCAGGCGCTGCGGGACAGCGCGGATGTCCTGTCCCGGTATCCGGACAGGGACTGCAGTCTGCTGCGCAGTGAACTGGCGGAGTTTACCGGAGTTCCCGCGGAGCAGATCCTGTGCGGAAACGGCGCCTCAGAGCTGATCGAGGCCGCTGTCCGTGCGCTGCATCCCCAACGCGTTCTGCTCACGGCACCCTCTTTTTCGGGATACCTGCATGCGGCGGAGGGGGCAGGTGTCGAGGTGCGCTTCCATACTCTCCGGCGGGAGGAGAATTTTGCCCTGACAAGCCGCTATCTGGAGGATCTGAAGGATTTGAAGAAGCCGGAGAAGCCAGGGAATCCGAGGGACGGGGCAGGCCCGGAGATCCGCCGTACAGCTGCGGAACCTTCGTGCGGGACCGGCCCGGAGATCCGTCGTACAGCTGCGGAACCTGCGTGCGGGGCAGGCCCGGAGATCCTTCGTGTGTCGGCGGACCCGGAGGGCGGAACGGATCTGGCAATCCTCTGTACACCGGCGAACCCGGTCGGAAACCTGATTGATCCGGCTCTTCTGAGGGAGATCGTGGAGACCTGTGAACGGCAGGGGACCTGGCTGATGGTGGATGAATGTTTCCTGGGCTTTATCGAAGACGAAGAAAGCCGCACGATGCGGCGGCTGCTTGTTCCGGGCAGCGTTTCCCGCCGCCTTCTGGTATTGGATGCCTTTACCAAGCGCTATGCCATGCCGGGGATCCGCCTGGGCTATTTGATGGCAGCCGATCCGGAGATCCTGAAAAAGATCCAGGCCCAGCAGCCGGAATGGAGTGTGTCGGTTCCTGCCCAGGCTGTGGGCTGCGCCGCGCTGTCGTCGGGCGCGGACTATATGGAGCAGGCGCGGACTATGATCCGGGGCGAGCGAAAGAGGATGTCGGACGCCCTGGAGACCTTCGGATTCCACGTCTTTCCGGGCGAGGCGAATTTTATTTTTTTCTCTGCACAGACAGATCTGATGAAGTCCCTCCTGGCCAGAGGTATCCTGATCAGAAACTGTGACAATTATCCGGGTCTCCGGCAGGGGGATTACCGGATCGCCGTCCTGCGGCCGGACCAGAATGATGTCCTCCTGCATGCTCTGCAGGAATTAGTCAGCAGCGGGCAGATGTGAGACAGGGAGAACAGTATCGTTTGGTTACAGTTTACGCCTGCCTGATATTTGAGGTGTTTTTGCGCGGCTTTCAGCGAAAAAATAAGAGCGCAACTCGTTTATATCCGAAAGAAACCGTTGGCCGGGGTGGCGCTGTTCCCCGTATCGGTGTGGGTTATAATAGTTTTTGTAAGACGGTCCCGGTGACTGAACTTGTCCAGAGAGGAGGGGGTTATGAAAAGAAAACAACTGCTGTCATTGGCTGCGCTGATCCTGGCTGCCTGCATGGTTGTCGGATGTGGAAAAAAGACATCCGGCCCGGAGCAGACAGAGGCTTCGGAGGATGCAAATACTTCCGCGGAATCCATCACAGATCCGGCGGACGATCCGGAAGATGACACGCAGACCGCTGTAGAAGCGCAGGAGGCATCTGCGGAGCCGCAGGAGGAGTCCGGAGAGGCACAGGAGGCTGCTGCAGAGTCGGAGCAGGAAGAGGCACAAGAGGCATCCACGGAAGCAGCGGAGGCGGAAGAAGGGACACAGCTGGCGAATCCCTGGAAGGAATCCGAAACGGCCTGGGAGGCCGGAGAGGATGCCGGTGTCGGCTACTTTATGATTCCCTACGACGGAACAATGACAGGAATCGGACCTCTGAACTGGTACGGCTTCCGGTATATGGAGAACCTGGCGGAGGCCGACGGAGCCATCGGAGCGGCTGATCTGACGGTCCGCAAGGGACTCAGGCAGGAAAGCGAAGATGTGTCCGGCGACTATAACGAGTATGCCTTTGCATGGGATCAGTCGGCGGACGGCTGGGATGTCCATTGCTTCGGAAACGAAGAAGGAAAGGCCATGAAAGCAATCTGGCTCTCCGACAACTTCAGCTACAGCATCATGGTGCGTGGGCAGGGAGATATCGCAGACACATTCGGCCTGGAAGCAGCCGATGTGGAACTTCTGGTATCTGAAATTCAGTGACAGAAACAGACGATAGGTCCTGAATGAAATAACCTGGACACAAAACAGAACCGGCTCTGTGGACAAGACAGTCTACAGAGCCGGCTTTCTTTTCAATGTCAGCCTTCCGGATCAGCTCTTTCAGTGCCAGCCTTCCGGATCAGCTCTTTCAGTGCCAGCCTCCCGGATCAGTTCTTACAGTGTCAGCCCCCCGGATCAGTTCTTTCAGTGTCCGGCCTCCCAGATCAGTTCTTCCAGAGTCTGATAGAGGTGGTCGGGTTCTACAGGCTTGGAGAGGTGGGCGTTCATGCCGACCTGCAGGGAGCGCTGGACATCTTCGTCAAAGGCGTTGGCGGTCATGGCAATGATGGGAACAGTTCTGGCATCGGGCCTGTCCAGGGCCCGGATCGCGGCCGTTGCCTCGAGTCCGTCCATTTCCGGCATGCGCACATCCATCAGGATCGCGTCATAGTGGCCGACCGGGCTTTGTCCGAACATTTCCACAGCAATCCTTCCGTTTTCCGCGTGGTCGATCTCGGCCCCACGCACGAGGATGAGCTGCTTCATGATCTCCGCGTTGATCAGGACGTCTTCGGCCATGAGGATATGTCTGCCCTTGAGGTCTGCCCGCTTTTTCTCCTTGTAGAGGCTCATGTTATTTCTCTGCGCGATCCTCTCAAACTCGTCGATCACGCTGGAGGCAAACAGGGGTTTGGCCAGAAAGCTGTCGACGCCGATATGCAGGGCTTCATCCATGATCTCATCCCAGTTGAAGGCAGTCAGGATGATCACAGTGGTTTCTTTGTCGTAGCGCTGTCGTATCTCTCTGGCCACCTCCAGACCGTCCATTTCCGGCATTTTCCAGTCGAGCAGGACAAGATTATAGGGCTTGTGCTTGGCATGCTGGAGCTCCAGCATCTGCAGGGCGGTCTGGCCGCTGTGGCAGGTATCCGCTTTAATGCCGGCTTCATCCAATACGATCCGGGCGTGTTCCGCCGCAATTTCGTCATCGTCCACGACCAGGATCCGCATTTTTCCGGGATCCATATATTTTACCTCCAGGCCCTGGCGGCGGCTGTTGGTCAGTGTGATGACGACGGTGAATTCTGTTCCGACCCCTTTTTCCGATTCGACACTGATGGTGCCGTTCATCAGCTCCACAATGTTTTTGGTGATCGCCAGGCCCAGACCCGTGCTGCCGTACCTGCTGTTCCTGCTGCTGTCCTCCTGTGAAAAGGCGTCAAAGATCTTCGGCAGAAATGCCTTGTCCATGCCGATCCCTGTATCCTTGATACGGAATTTGAGGGTGGAGTGATCACCGAAGACGGCTGTGCGCTCCACGGTCAATGTGACGCTGCCGGGGGCGTCTGTAAACTTGATCGCATTGGAAAGGATGTTGATGAGCACCTGCTTGAGCTTCATGTCGTCGCCGATATAGTAGTCGCTGACACCTCCGATCACCCTGCACTCATAGTGGAGACCCTTTTCACCGCACTGGGACATGACCATGGTGTTGAGCTGTTCCAGTATGCCGCTGAAGGAAAATTCTTCTTTGCGGATCATGAGGCGGCCGGATTCGATCCGGCTCATATCCAGGATATCGTTGATCAGGCCCAGAAGGTGTCGGGCGCTTCCGCCGATCTTTTCCAGGTATTCCCGGGTCTCTGCCGGTAGGGCTTCATTGCGCAGGGCCAGGCTGTCCAGCCCGATGATCGCGTTCATGGGTGTGCGGATCTCGTGGCTCATACTGGACAGAAAGGCGGTCTTCGCTTTATTGGCTTCTTCAGCTGCCGCAAGTGCTTCTGCCAGAGCCTGGTTTCTGGCCATTGCATCCCGCATTTCCTGATCAATGATCGTAAGGCCCAGACCCACCGCATGTACGATATGATCTTCGCGGTTCTCAGCGTGACGGACGCCGGCCATCCGGATCATCTCATAGTATTCCCTGCCGTTGCGCCGGGCCAGGTAGCGGTAGGCAATGATCAGATTATCCGCCAGAGCCTCGCGGATATGATCCGGATCGATAAAGTCAAGGAAGCCGGCTCTGTAGCTTTCCGCGACGGAATGCTCCGCATACCAGACGAAGCGCTCATGAAAAGGAAAATGGATCCCCTCCGGTGTCTGATCCCGGTCCGTCGGATCCGCCCTGTAGCAGACGGCATCATTGGTGTCCAGATCAACATGATAGACACAGCGATAGTCGGAAGCCAGCGCCGTGATCATCTTGTCCTGCTGTTCGCGGCGCTTTTGCTGTTCCAGCAACTCCTCCTGCAGGGCGATCCGCCCCTCCAGCTCCTGCTGTTTGGTCCGCTGGCTTTCCTCAAGGTCAGCGTTTGCCTTCTCCAGTTTCCTTCGGGCGGTTTCCGCATTCCGGATCTCCCGCTTTGACCGTCTTGAATCCCGGACGAGGAGCAGGATGATCACGGCTGCGACAGCCAGGATGGTGCTGATAAACGAGGCCATATGATCCCAGAGAAAATCCATGAAGTCATAGGAGGACAGGCCCTGTGTGTAGCGATAGGAGATATTCTGGGCATAATCATTGCCCAGCACATTGATTCCGCGATTGAGGAGCTTCAGCAGGCCTTCATTGCCGATCTCCACGCCAAAGCAACGGTCATCATTGTAGCCTGATTGATGGATGGAAAGGCTCTCAAACTGTCTGTTTTTTAAAATTTCATTTGCGCGGAGGCCGTTGAGCGTTGTGCAGCCGACCCTGCCGGAGACCACTGCGGCAAGACATTCGTCGATCGAGGGAAAGAACTCGATCTCCGCATCCGGATAGTTTGTCCGCACATAGTAATACTGCATGCGGTTATTTTCGTTGACAGCAAAACGGGCCGTGGTCGACTCCTTATATTCTCCCCGGTAGATGATCGCGGTCGGGGAGGATACGACGGGGGTGGACTGATAGATCCCGTTTTCCTCGGAATAGTACAGGCCGCCTCCCACGGGGAAGGCTACATCGATCACGCCTGCGCTCATTTCGGCGACCAGGTCGTCATAGCTCTGATAACCCTTGAAGGTGACGCTTATGTCGGGTTTCCCGAGCGTGCGCAGGATCTCCGGGATGATATCCCGGATCACTCCGGTTACATTCCCGTCCGCGTCCGTATCGCTGTAGGGAAGGTAGTTTTCCAGATAACCGACGCGGAGGCTGTCATGGCTGTCCATCCATGCCCGTTCCGCCTGTGAAAAAGCCCGGGACGTGACGGCGAAGGAATAATATTTGGCACTCAGGGAATTCAGATAGTTGGGCTCCTCGGCAGCCAGCAGGGTCTGCGCGGAGTTGAGTTCCTCCAGAAGATCCGGACGCCTGACGTTGACGCAGAGATAGTATTCAGACTCACCGAAGGAAGTCAGGACCTCTGCGTGGTCTCTCCCGTACACACCATAGCTTTCAGCGGCGAAGACATCCACCTTTCCGGAATCGAAAGCATTGAGCATATGGGTGTGGTCCGAATAGGGGATGACCTCCGCGGACACATGGTGGGATTCCAGATACTGGTTCAGAACACTGACAATAGCGCTGTCGAGGACGCCGATCCTGGAGCCGTTCAGTGTGGAGGGGTCGCCGGTGATGTTCGTCTTTGAATCATGCTTGACGAGATAATAGGATTCGCTGCCCATGATCGCGTCCGGGTAGCCGATCAGAGGGGCGCGCTCCTCCCTCCAGGCAAGTCCGGCCAGCAGATCAATCTCTCCGTCCAGAAGCATCTGGTAGAGGTCTCCGAATTCGCCGTAGACATATTCGTATTTCCAGCCTGTATATTCGGAGAGCTTGCGGTAGTACTCATAGGCGTAGCCGGTCTTGACAGCGCCCTCCTCAGCCCCTTCCTGGAAGACCTCGTTCTCATAGTATCCCACCCGCACGGTCTCCGGACTTTCCCCGGCGAAGGCTGTCACCGGCAGCAGGGATATTGCCAACAATAATAAGCAGAAAAAGACAATGATACTGGTCAGAATATGGTGAAGCTGTCCGGCCATCTCTTTTTTCATCTTCTTGTCCTCCTGTAGCATGGACGGATAGTGAACTACATAAACTAACTATACCATATTTTGCCTTTGTTTCAGTTAATAAAAAAGAGTCTTTGAGAGCTGCCATACAGGACTCTCAAAGACTCATACGGAAAAACTGTTTTTGCGGGCAGGTATTCGGCCGGATCAGACTTCAACGAAGAAAAATGCTGCCCGGTATATGTGGAAAGACTTACTGAAGGACAGGCATGCGGCCGGGTTCCTGTGAGCAGTTACTTTTTGTAAAACCTCGCGACTGCAATTGCTGCGAGCAGCAACACCGCACATGCGCCAAGGGTGGTCCAGGTCTCTGTATCGACTGCCTTTGCTGTTGTGTATGTCTCAGCAGATTGGTTCTCTTCCTCCTGGGACTGATCCTGCCGGGACTGATCCTGCCGGGACTGGTCCTGCATGGGACCGCCGGTCATTCCCTCCCGGGCCATGTCCGAGGGCATCTCGGAGGGCATCTCTCCAGACATTCCGGCCATATCTTTCATCGAAGTACCGGCGTCCGCCGCAGTCTCCGTATCTGTCCCGCTTGTGGAAGAACTTTCATCAGAGCCGGTGCTTCCGGACCCGGAGTTCATGATGCCCCGGTTTCTTCCGAATCCACCGCCTCCGCCGCCTCTGGGACTCATGCCGCCCCAGTTCATTTTTCCTCCGAACATGCTGCTCTGGGCATCGCCGTAGGAGGCGGATACTTCCTCCAGAGTGATCTCTTCTTCATTATCGCCGATCACGATCCTGTAGGTGCCGCCGGTCTCCATCTGCGGACAGCTCACCAGCGCGGAGGAAAAACTGCAGGGAACTTCCCAGGACAGGAGTGTATTGCCGTCTGTATCCTTGACCGCAAGCGTAGTGCCGGCTTCTGCCACCGTACTGGTATTGTAGAGGATAGAGGCCTGGGTGGAGGTCGAATCAAAGGCCTCCGCCATGGACGAAGCGCCGCAGGCGATGATCGTGCCGCCTGAGATCTCGGCGACGCCGCCGTTCTCGCTTGCATAGTCGACAGCGCTGTTGCTGCCGGATCCCACGAGACTTACATAGATGGTTCCACCGCTGATCAGGATGTCGCCGTTGGAATCAAGGCCATCCGCATCGGTGCCGGTTTCGTTGATGATCGTGATCGTTCCGCCGCTGATATTGATATAGGTTTCCTCTTCTGCAGAATCCGGGGATGCCTGTGTGCTTTCACCGCCTTCCCCCATGGATTTCATATCTGTGGAAGCAGGCATGCCGCCGGTCGAGTCTGCGGAAGCCATATCGGGAGGCATCTGCATGCCGCCAGTCGAGTCTGCGGAAGCCATATCGGGAGGCATTTGCATGCCGCCGGTCGAGTCTGCGGAAGCCATGTCGGGAGGCATTTGCATGCCGCCGGTCGAGTCTGCGGAAGCCATGTCGGGAGGCATTTGCATGCCGCCAGTCGAGTCTGCGGAAGCCATATCGGGAGGCGTGGGCACTTCCCCGGTCGATCCCATAGAAGCCATATCAGCGGGATCCATTTCGGAAGGTGCCGCTGTTTCGCCGGTTGAGTCAGCAGAAGGGCTGTTCATGCTGCCGCCCATGCCGCCATGCCCGCCGCGCATGCCGCCTCCCATGCCGCCGGCGCCGATCTGGCTGTCGCTGTTGCCGTTGGCATTGAAGCCGTCGTCCTTCGGGTAGAGCGTGATCTCTCCGCCGGAGACGTCGATGATCAGGGCCTCGATCCCTTCATAGCACTCTTTGACCAGGACTGTTCCGTCTTTAATATACACGGACGCATCGGAATGAATGCCGTCATCGCCTGCGGAGAGGGTGAGGTCACCGCCCGCGATAGTGATGTCGCCGGTCGTGTGGATGCCGTCATCAGCGGCCGTGATCTGGAGAGTACCGGATTCTATGTACAGATACCCGTTTTCCGCCTCGTTGGAGGTGACGAGACCGTCGTCGCCTGATTCCACGGTGATGGAGGCCTCTTTGATCCGGAGACTGTCGTTTGCATGAATGGCGTCCGCCGCGGCCGTCACGGTGATCGTGCCGCCGGTGATGACCAGGTCGTCATTGGCGGCAATGCCGTGCCTGTACTCCGCGGTCACCGCAAGGCTTCCGCTGCCGTTGATGGTCAGATCATCGTGCGCGAAAATGGCGCCGTCTGTCCCGTCGGCCAGGGCTTCTTCTGAATAAGATGCACCGCTGGTCAGAGTGTTCTGACTGCCTTCGGCCAGTGTCAGAAATACCTTGTCCGCCTGGTCCACCCGGATGCAGGCATTGTCGCTGCAATGAATATCCGCGTCTCTGAGCAGGATAAAGACCTTGGAGGAATCATAGGCGTCCACGGATAGGTATCCGTCCGTGAGGGATCCGGAGACCACATAGTATCCTGCATTTGTGATCACTACATTGCCATCATTGGTATATGCGCCGGTTCCGGAGATCTCTGCCCCGTCTCCGGTCAGGGTGATCGTGGTCGCATCGGAGGTGTCCCAGTCCGCGTTCTGATCATTCTCCGTGAAATAAACCGAATCGGAATTCTGTTCCGCGTCCTCATCCACGATCTTTGTAATTCCCAGAGCTTCGCCGTTCATGAACAGTGCTGTCAATAGGAGACTGCATACGACGATGGCAACGCAGATTTTATCCAGTTTTGAGTGCGTTGACATTGTTTTTACCTCCTGAAGATCCTGAAGATCAGGCTGTATAGTCGATCATCCAGTCGATCAGCCCATGTAGTCGCCGTTGTAGCTCACCAGCACTGCGCTGCCCACGCCGTCCATCTCTGACAGCTGGTTGACGAAATCCGTGTTGTCCTCTTTGAGCCTGACCTCAAGATTCAGTTCTACGCTTCCCTTGCGGGCTGTTTTGCTCTTGACATTGCATTTACTGGTCTTTTCTTTAAGGAAAGCCATGGCCTTCTCTTCACTGGCGTGATCCTGGCAGTCCAGGACAATGATGTAGGGATTGGAGCTCTCCTTGCGATTGGCGAAAAACAGAATGATCAGACCGATCAAAACACTGCCGAAGATGGCCAGGGGGATCATCCCTGCTGCGAGGACGATGCCTCCGGCGATGGACCAGAAGAGAAACGCGATGTCCAGGGGCTCCTTGATGGCGGTCCTGAAACGGACGATGGACAGGGCGCCGACCATGCCGAGAGAAAGAACGACGTTGCTGGTCACAGCCAGGATCACCAGCGTCGTGATCATGGTGAGGGCTACCAGGGTCACACCGAAGGTGGACGAGTACATGACACCCGCATAGGTCTTTTTATAGATCAGATAGATGAATATGCCCAGTCCAAAAGCCAGGACCATGGCCAGCACCATATCCAGCATACTCACTGCCGCAACATTGGAAAGAAAACTTGATTTGAAAATATCCGAGAATGTCATTTTTATACTCCTTACTTTCTGAACGGTTTAAACCATATGTATCCTGCACCGATAGGCTTTAAGTTCCTGCACCGGGTTGTCCTTTTGTCAGGAACCGGTCAGTCGTAGATCCTGCACTGGGCGTACTTGGAAAAGGCGCAGACCCTTCTTCCGGGGGTCTGGACGGCGTCCCTGATGATCGAAGGCAGATAGGCGTCCCACTTGACCTCCAGGATAATGCCCGCGTCGCCGGCCGGGACCGTCACGCAATCGGGATCGAGGAAGTCCGTGGACTTCAATCCTGTCCGGATATCATAGTCAAAGGTGACCCGGACATTGCCGGGGCCGTAAATAAAGGGCTCCCGGGTATAGTCAACGATCGTCATGGGCCGCATTCCCTGGTACCGCATCTTGCAGTAGAGCTCCTGGATCAGAGAGTGCGGCGAGCGGAGCATCCAGTCGATCTCGCCGTTCACGATCTTTTGTGCCTGGTCCATTGTCAGCGGAGCGGAGTACTTGGTCCCCAGGCCGTTGAGCTTGCTTTTTTTCTCCAGGTGGATCACAGACCCGGGGTCGCCATTATAGTAGCGGATCCTGAACTTCTCCCGCCTGTTTACGCCGTCGATCTTCTCCCGGAGCGCCTTGTCGTTCAAATTGTCAAAATACAGGCTCCGGATCAGGTATCTGCCATCCACGGCATGAGGGTCCGGTTCAGCAATGGCCCGGAGCCTCTGCCGGATGGAGATCAGATCTGACCACGAGATCTCATGCTTCCACTCATGGCGGTAGTGGATCTCATTTTTCTCTGCTGTATTGGTTTGCACCTGTATCACCACCTCTCCTTCATCGGCCTGTTTCGAAGCTGAAACTGTCTGCAGGTACGATTTCATACGATCTCCATCGCACCTGAAGCAAGGAGATTATTTCACATGAAACTTAGATGAACCTTAGAATGAACCTTAGAATAAACCATAAAGTAAAATATGGAATGAAACTCAGAATAGACCGTAAAGTATAATCTGGAATGATCCGTAGAAGGAAACCTGGAATGAATCATAGAAGGAAACCTGGAATGAACCAGGGAGGGAAAGCTGAAATGAACCATAGAGGGAAATCTGAAATGAACCATAGAGGGAAACCTGGAAATCTTAGAAAAATCGCCGCAGGACCTGATCCCTGGGGTATAATGGTTCTGTGACATTATGAATGATTCATCAGGAGGAAATGATACGATGCCGACAGAAAAGAGACATCTGACCGTGAAACCGGAATTCAATGATTTTGTGCAGGAAGTGGATGAATATTGCGCCCAGCTTCCCCTTGTGACCCGGGAATCGATCCGGCAGGCGCTTTACAGTGAATATGAGGAGGATTACGGGAAGGCGGCGGAGATCTGCAGCGGGATCCTTGCGAAGGACCCGGGCAATGTGGACGCGCTCATGATCCTGGGGAGGGCGCAGCTGTCGGAGAGAAAATATGAGGCGGCGGAGCAGAGTTTCCGGGAGCTTCTGGAAAAAGAGCCTGACAAAAACTTCGCACGAATATCACATGGCATCTGCTTCCATGCGCTCGGCCGTTACCAGGAGGCCATCCGGGAATTGCAGAAGGCGGATCCGGAGGAGGAGGAACATCATCCCTTCTATTATTCCACCCTGGGTGACTGCTATGAGAATACAGGGAACCGCCGCAAGGCCCGGGAGGCCTACCGGGCGGAGATCGCTTGGTGGGAGAGGACCGGAGAGCCGGCATCGCCGGAGAATGTGGACGGCTGCTTCTGCAACCTGATCTATCTGGATGCCGCCCTCTACCTGCCGGAACTTCCGGAAGACCTGGACCTCTACAAACGCTTTCTGGAAAAAATAGAGATGACCGATGCGCTGAAGAGCCATCTGACCAGCAATATCGCCTATTGGAGCACTCTTCTGACGGTCCCGGTCTTCCGCGGTCTCTTCGTGAACTTTGTAAAGAACGTGGAGGAGGCGGGATACCTGGCCGACAGCCCCGGATACTATATTATTGAAGACGCCTATCGGGCGGAGGAGTCCTACCGCTACCACGAGGACAAAGAAGTGGATGCTTTCATGGAGTCCTTCCTGTCTGCGGAAATCTCCTCGCAGAGTGAAGACAGTAAGAGGGAAGACCTCGCGACCCGTCTGGGACATGAGTGGTACATGTCCCGCTGTGCCGACGAATATGCGGAGAACTTCCTTTACGTCGCGGAACACTATCCCTATACCTATAAGCAGACAGTGACATTCCTGGACCAGCTACAGACCTTCGGTCCGGAGAAGATCCGGGAACGTATCCTGGACCGCCTGGAGGAGGAGAAGCTGGTCAAGGCTGGCACGGACAGACAGGTGATCGCGGCTGAGCTGGATCAGGTTTGTCAGAACCTGCGCGACGCAAAGAAGCAGCCCGTCTATCTTGCGGAGGGCGCAGTGACCTACAAGAGGAATGCAAAGAAGATCATGCCCAATGATCCCTGCCCCTGCGGCTCCGGCAAAAAATACAAGAAGTGCCATGGGCGGAAATGAGCAAAAAGCACGTAGGATGAGAAGCCGTACACAGTGTAAGCGCCGGGCCAGGCAGCCAGGCCATACAATTTTATTCGAACCGCTTCACGATTTACCGGCAGGGACAGAGCAGGATCTATGTGTGCGGCTTCTATGAAGTCAGGTGAGGGTGGGATCCACATTTTAACTGTCGAAATTCTTAACGGGAGGACTCCTGTACCGAACAAAAGCGGGGCGGAGACTGCGCACTGAAAATGCCTTTTGACAGAGTCGATGTCCCGACGCTTGTTTCACAGGAGTGTATGTACACAGATGGACCACAGAAAAGAATGGTCGTGCGCCCGTGACCAGCTTGTTTCTTCTCTCAAGGATCTTGGTTTCAACCCTGTCCTGGGGGAGATGATCGCGAAGCATCTGGGCAGCCCGAGGGCCATAGACAGGATGACATCCTATCTCTATCATGTGAAGCCCCGGAGCGAGGAGCTGGTCATCGACGAAATGCTGGCCATCCGGTCGGAGATCGACGCCTGGCGGGAGAAAAAGGCCAGTGAAGCGGCCAATGCCGCCTATAACCGGCTGCTCTATTACGGCCTGGGAACGGATGACGGAGAAGATGACAGGGAAGATGAAGAAGAATAGGCGGAGCCGGCCGCTGACACAGAAAATGTTCCGAAATCGGGACAATCATTTCGCTTGCAAAATAATTCCGGAAGTTGTATAAAAACCATAACGACGTGTAGCAGACCTGCGTAAATCCGGTTGTCTGCTTCACGTCGTTGTTTTTGTATACGGGAAAGTGTGCTGCCTCCTCTGGCGTAAGTCCGGCTGTCCTGAAAACTGTTGTTTTTCACAAGGAAGTCTGCCTGACGGAATAGAGACCTGTCTGTTACATCGCAGAACATCGCACTGGTCCACAGAGTCTGCCTGACGGAATAGGGACCTGTCTGTTACATCGCAGAACATCGCACTGGTCCACGGAGTCTGTCTGATGGCACAGGGATCTGTCGCTGAATCATTCAGAAAGATCTGCAGGTCCTGCCGGACTTCAAGAGCTTCAACATGGAGGTAAATATGGAAAAGACACTGAACCGGTTTCTGGGGGAGGAGCGCATCGGTGTGCTGATGCGGAGATATTCGATCCCCTGCATCATTTCCCTGCTGGTCGGGGCACTCTACAATATCGTTGACCAGATCTTTATCGCCAACGCCAGCTATCTGGGGTCCTACGGCAACGCTGCCAATACGGTTATTTTTCCTCTGACGGTGATTGCCCTGGCTATCGCGGTCATGATCGGCGACGGCTGCTGCGCCTTTGTGAGCCTGAGTCTGGGCATGGGAAAGGCGGACAGCGCGAAAAAAAGCGTCGGCAATGCCGTTGTCATGACGGTGGCAGCCAGCCTGGCCCTGAGTGCCCTTTACCTGATTTTCAGCGACCAGATCGTCACCATGTTCGGCGGGACAGTCAATGAGGAGACCTTCCGGTACGCGAAGGAATATTTCTTTTATATCACGCTGGGCGTTCCTTTTTATATGTTCGGACAGGCCATGAATCCCGTCATCCGGGCGGACGGCAGCCCGCGCTTTGCCATGGCGACGACCCTGGCGGGCGCGATCCTGAACATGATCCTGGACCCGCTCTTTATTTTCGGCTTCGGCTGGGGCATGATGGGTGCCGCAGTCGCCACAGTCGCGGGCCAGGTCGTGACAGCAGCCTTCGCGGTCTGGTACCTGATCCACATGAAACAGGTCCGTCCGGAGCGGGCGGATTTCCGGATCGAGGGCAAGGTCGCCCGCAGGGTCCTGGTCCTGGGCGCCACGAGCTTCATGTCACAGATCTCCCTGGTCGCGGCCATGGCAGCCATCAACAACATGATCCGCAAATACGGCGCCATGGACCCGGTATTCGGCCAAGCCCAGTATGCCCAGATCCCCATGGCCGTGGTCGGCATCGTCATGAAATTTTTCCAGATCGTCATCTCGATCGTCGTCGGCATGGCTGCGGGCTGCATCCCGATCGTCGGCTTTAACATGGGCGCCGGTCTCAAGGACCGCGTCCGCGAGCTGTTCACAAAACTCCTGCTGGCGGAGGCCGCTGTCGGAGCCGTCGCCCTCTGCATCGTGGAGCTCCTGCCCCTGCAGTTGATCGGGATCTTCGGAGCCGCCAATGAGAGCAGCTTCTACACGGAATTTGCTGTCCGCGCCTTCCGCACCTACCTCTGCATGATCATTTTCGCCTGCGTCAACAAGGCCACCTTCATTTTCCTCCAGTCCATCGGCAAGGCGGCGGAATCCACAGCTCTGTCCATGATCCGCGAGATCGTCTTCGGCGTGGGGTTTGCCCTGATCCTGCCGGTCTTCTTCGGACTGGACGGCGTTCTGTACTCCATGCCCGTCTCCGATCTTTTGACCTTTGTCATCGCGGCGGTCCTGATCCTGCGGACCTACAGGGAACTTTCCGCCGGAGAGAGCTGGATGGCGATGACCCGGGAGCCGGCTGTGCATGCGGATATCCAGGAGACTGCCCGCGTAAGGGCATAGGATGACCCGGGAGCCGGCTGTGCATGCGGATATCCAGGAGACTGCCACGCAAGGGCATAGGACGCCGCGGGATTGTACCTACGATGAAGCGAGCTTCTCTTTTTTTGCGCGCGTATCCGACGAATGAAATCATGGGTATTGCGCGATGAAGAATAAAAACAGGAATCGGATGCTGTAAACAAAACTGTATACAAACCGGATTACCGGGTGTGAAACGGGGGCCTCCCCCGGACCACACCCGGTTTTTCTGTGTTCGAAGGAGGCATTTCGTGAGAATTCCTAAATGAAAAAAACCTGAATCCGTGAAACTCAGTGTTTTTATATAGGGATCCGCTGTGGTGACTCAAAATCGTGGACGATTTTGAGAGCCCCGGGTATCCCTTGTTGTTATTGGTCGTGCTTCATATCCGGGATGTAGCATAAGTCCTTG
>JAFWDM010000024.1 GCA_017513005.1 Lachnospiraceae bacterium | reverse complement strand
GCTTTATCCCCGGACAGTTCGCCAATCCCGCAAACCCCGCCGTCCACAAGGCGACCACGGGCCCCGAGATCTGGAATGACACGGATGGGAAGGTCGACATCTTCATCGCCGGTGTCGGCACCGGCGGCACACTGACCGGGACAGGAGAGTATCTGAAGGAGAAAAATCCGGCAGTCCGGATCGTGGCGCTTGAGCCCGACGATTCCCCCGTTCTCTCCGAGGGCAGGGCCGGAGCCCACAAGATCCAGGGGATTGGCGCAGGATTCGTGCCGGACGTTCTCAACACGAAGGTCTACGATGAGATCTTCCGCGCCGCCGGCGACGACGCCTTTGCGGCGGCGAAGCTCCTCGCAAAGAAAGAGGGAATCTCGGTCGGCATTTCCTCCGGCGCGGCCCTGCACGGTGCCATCGAGCTGGCAAAGAGACCGGAAAACAAGGGAAAGGTCATCGTGGCCCTCCTGCCCGACAGCGGCGACAGATACTACTCCACAGCCCTCTTTACCGAATAAGAAAACCGCTGCAGACAGCATGTGTGGAAAATCACCTTTAAACCAGTCTGAAAAAACTCTTTGAAATAATCAGTCTGAAAACGACAGGCTCTCCTGTACAGAGCGGATGGATCATAGATCCATCCGCTCTTTTTGGGCTTTTGATCCGGAGGCCTTCCCTGCCTGAAAAAATCCCCTGCCCGGTTCAAGAGAAAAACGGGAAAAAACCAACAGGATAATGCCGTTTTTATCCGTTTATTTGGTTGAAGTGCACGAAATGTAGGTATATAATAGCTTTTAAACGTGTGCACAGTGTCAGTGTTTAAGCAGATGCCATAGACAGACCCTGGTTTTTGCACATGTGAAATGAATAATCAGGCAGTACAGGACAGCTGTTGTGCGGAAGCGTCACAGCAGTCCTGACGAGTGAGCATGTCTGCCCCCTGTGTGAAAACAGCGGGCGGCAGGGCAGGATCTGCACTTTCTGCGGGACTCCCTGTCATGCCTGCGGAGCGTACATCCATCCGCAGCATTCCGCCCCGGTTCGCGCCCCAGGGCAGGCAGCAGTTTTCCAGCACAGCAGTCCTCTGCTTTTATGCAGAGATACAGCCCCTGTCAGTCGTCATTTTTCATTCTCTATGGATCGTCCTGTTCCGCCGCCGCAAATGATCACGCTTCGGAACGGAGACAATGTCTTATGAATCCCAAAACGATCAGTTACATCATCAAGCGTCTGATCCTCGCCGTGTTCACGGTGTGGGTCGTCTTTACGCTGACTTTTTTTATCATGCACGCTGTGCCCGGCGGGCCCTTCGTCGGTGAGAAAGCCATCTCGAAGGCCGCGCAGCAGGCGCTGGAGGCCAAGTACGGCCTGGACAAGCCGCTCAGCACGCAGTATTTCACCTATCTGAATGACGTGGTGCACCTCCGTTTCGGGCCTTCGCTCAAGCAGAGGGGCCGGATGGTCATCGATATCATGGCGGACGGCCTGAAGACTTCCGCGAAGCTGGGCGTGGTGGCTGCCGTCCTGGCGCTGGTCGTAGGCGTCGTCCTGGGGGCGGCGGCGGCGCTCCGCAGAAACACGATCCCGGACCGCATCATCATGGTGATCACGACGGCCTTCGTCTCAATGCCATCCTTTATCATGGGATCGCTCCTTCTGGTCATTTTTGCCATCAAGCTCCAGGTGCTCCCCGCGAACGGGGCGTCCGCAGGCGGCCTGATCCTGCCGATCATCACGCTGATGCTCTATCCGATGGCCTACATCACCCGTCTGACCCGGTCCTCCATGCTGGACGTGCTGGGGCAGGATTATATCCGCACAGCGAAGGCCAAGGGCGTGCCGTGGGGCAAGATCATTTTCGGGCATGCGCTGAAAAACTCCCTGATCCCTGTCATCACCTATTTCGGACCCATGATGGCCTACATCGTGACGGGCTCCCTGGTCGTCGAGCAGATCTTTGCCGTCCCGGGGATCGGCCGCGCATTCGTCAGCAGCATCATCAACCGCGACTACATGATGATCATGGGCACGACGATCGTGCTGGCGACCCTGATCGTGGTCATGAACCTCGTCAGCGATATCATGTACAAGGTCGTGGATCCGAGGATCACGCTGGAATAAGGATACTTCTGCAGCGCAGACTGCGGGCCCGTTTTTTTCGGGATGCCCGCGGAAACCGGCGCATAGAGCATAGATGAGGAGGAACAATGGACAGCAATCTGCAGAGACTGAGCATGCAGGTAAATGTGGACGACCTGCTGCCGGCAAGCGAAAAAGAGAAGGAATACATGGTCAAAATGCGGCCCTCCACGACCGCGTTTCAGGACGGCGTGCGGCGGCTGCGGAAAAACAAAGTCGCCATGGTGAGTTTTTTCATCATCATACTCATCACGCTGGCATCGATCCTGGTGCCCCTGTTCTGGCCCTATAAATATGAGTCCATGCTGGGAATCACCCCCGGCAAGCCCGTGGACGCATCCTACAACAACCTCCGTCCCTTTGAGTATTCAAAGACGGAGCAGACCAGGATCGAGGCGGGAGAGAAGGTCTTCCCCCATGTCTTCGGTACGGACTCCTCCGGCCGCGACTACTTCATCCGCGTCGTCTACGGCACAAGGATCTCCCTGGCGGTCGGTTTTTTTGCCAGTATCATCGTCCTGGTGATCGGCCTTCTGGTCGGATCGGTCGCCGGCTACGCGGGAGGGATGGTCGATATCATCATCATGAGGATCGTCGACGTCATCTACTCGCTGCCGGACATGCTGATGGTCATCCTGCTGGCCTCCGTCCTGCGTGAACCCCTGGGCAAGGCGCTGGAGGGGACCGTCCTGGAGAAGATCGGCTCCAACATCATCTCCCTGTTCATCATTTTCGCGCTCCTGTACTGGGTCTCCATGTCCAGACTGATCCGCGGCCAGATCCTCTCCCTGCGCGAGCAGGAATATGTTCTGGCGGCACAGGCCTCCGGCGCGAAGGCGGGCTGGGTCATCCGCAAGCATCTGATCCCGAACTCGATCTCGGTCATCGTCATCTCGACGGCTCTCCAGATCCCGAACGCGATCTTCACGGAGAGCTACCTCTCCTTCCTGGGACTGGGCGTCAACGCCCCGATGCCCTCCCTGGGCTCGCTGGCTTCCGATGCGCTCAACGGCCTCAAATCCTATCCCTTCCGCCTGGTCATCCCGGCGATCGTCATCTCCCTGATCGTTCTGTCGCTGAACCTGTTCGGCGACGGGCTGCGCGACGCATTCGACCCGAAGCTGAACGGCTGACCGGGACCGGCGGCCGCGGGCAGCCTTCCGGCGAAAAGCAGATATTTCATAAGAATGAATAAAGAGGAGTCACAATGGCACTTTTGGAAGTCAAAGACCTGCACACATCCTTTTTCACCGATGCGGGTGAGGTGCGTGCAGTAAACGGTGTATCGTTCACTCTGGACCGGGGAAAGGTCCTCGGGATCGTCGGGGAGTCCGGTTCCGGAAAATCCGTCACGGCGTATTCGATCATGCAGATCCTGGCATCGACAGGAAAGATCGTCTCCGGCTCGATCAAGTTCGAGGGAGAGGAGCTCGTCGGCGCGGATGAGAAAAAGATGAAAGAGATCCGCGGCAACCGCATCTCGATCATCTTCCAGGACCCCATGACCAGCCTGAACCCGACCTATACGATCGGCCATCAGCTGATGGAGGCGATCCTGCTCCACACCAACCGCAACAAGCAGCAGGCCTGGGACCGGGCCGTGGAGATGCTGCGGCTGGTCAACGTCAACGAGCCGGAAAAGCGCATGAAGCAGTATCCCTTTGAGTTTTCCGGCGGTATGCGGCAGAGGGTCATGATCGCCATGGCACTCGCCTGCGAACCGGACATCCTGATCGCGGACGAGCCGACCACGGCCCTGGACGTGACCATCCAGGCCGGCATCCTGGAGCTGATGAAGGAGATCCAGAAGGAGATGGGCATGGCGATCATCATGATCACCCACGACCTCGGCGTCGTCGCCCAGCTCTGCGATGAGGTCGTCGTCATGTACGCGGGCTCCATCTGCGAACAGGGTACTGCGGATGAGATCTTCTACAATCCCTGCCACGAATATACCAAGGGCCTGCTCCGTTCGATCCCGACCACAGGCAACGAAGGCCAGAGGCTCCAGCCGATCAGCGGCACCCCGATCGACCTGCTGAACATGCCCAGGGGCTGCGCCTTCGCACCCCGGTGCGACGCGGCGATGAAGATCTGCATCAACGAAAAATGCGAACGCTTCCTGATCAATGACAACCACGCGGCAGCGTGCTGGATGAACATCAAAAAGGCGAAGGAGGGAGGAAAGCAATGAGCGGCACAAATCAGAGCAGTGAACCCCTCATCCGGGTCAGCCATTTGAAACAGTATTTTCCGATCAGCACGGGCTTTTTCCAGACAAGACCCCTGAAGGCCGTGGACGACATCTCCTTCGACATCATGGAGGGAGAGACCCTGGGGCTCGTCGGCGAATCCGGCTGCGGCAAGACGACGGCGGGACGCACGATCCTGCACCTCTACAAACCCACGGACGGCGAGGTCATCTACAGGGGAAAATCCATCAGGACCGCAAAGGACATCGAAGAGTTCCGCAGGAAGGCCACCATGGTCTTCCAGGACCCCTACTCCTCTCTTGATCCCCGCATGACGGTCGCGGACATCATCGGAGAGCCCCTGGACGTCCAGCATCTGTACAAGACGAAGGAAGAGCGCCGGGAGAGGATCCTGGAGCTGATGGATCACGTCGGACTCAACTCCGAGCACGCGGCCCGCTATGCCCACGAATTCTCCGGCGGCCAGCGCCAGCGCGTAGGCATCGCCCGCTCGCTCGCCGTCAACCCGGACTTCATCGTCTGCGACGAGCCTGTCTCCGCCCTGGACGTCTCGATCCAGGCCCAGGTCATCAATATGTTCGATGAGCTTCAGGAGAAGCTCAACCTGACCTACCTCTTTATCGCCCATGACCTCCTGGTCGTGCGCCATATTTCCGACAGGATCGCCGTCATGTACCTCGGCCACATGGTCGAGCTCGCGGGCGCGGACGAGATCTACGACCGCCCCCTGCACCCCTACACCCGCGCTCTGATCTCCGCTGTCCCCGTACCGGACCCGGTTCAGGCCCGCGCCAATCAGCGCATCCCCATGACCGGCGAGATCCCCAGCCCCCTCAACGCGCCTCCCGGATGCCCCTTCCACACCCGCTGCCCCTACGCAAAGGAGTCCTGCAAGGAGAGCATGCCCGAGCTGCGTGAGATCGAGAAGGGCCGTTTCGTCGCCTGCCACCGCATCGAGGAGATCGGATAAGACGATAAGCGGGGGCAAAAGCCCCGAACCCCCGGCAGATTTGCCCAAAAAGATGGTTCCGGTGCACCGTTCGTGCACCGTGATCATATATGCGGCGCCGCTTTCATATATAAAGCGCGGCAGAGGCCACAGCTTTCTGCCACCGCAAAGACATGAAAATCGGCGCTGCCGGAAACCGGAAACACCAGTAAAGAGACCAGGTCTCCTGCTTTGGCAGCGGTCTTGAATCTTTATGATGATCAGGACTGCCTCAGAGGCAGGCGCGGTCCGCTGTGTTTCCACAACAACATAAGTTCCTGTAAATCAGAAACTGGGAGGAAAGTATCATGAAAAGATTACTTGCACTTGCTCTGTGCGGCATGATGGCCATCGGCCTTGTCGCATGCGGCGACTCCGCGGCGAACGGCGGCGGCAGCAGCCCGGCAGCGGCAGCAACCGGCGAAGAGGCTGCGGCGGCTGACGGCGAAGAAGCGGCGGAGGCTCCGGCTGTGGATGAGTCCCTCATCGCTTCCGACGGCATCAACGTCTGCATCGCGTCCGAACCGGACAATATCGACCCCGCGCTCAACAGCGCGGTTGACGGCGCAACCCTGATCCTGCACACCTTCGCGGGCCTGGCCAAGTGGGAGCAGAAAGAAGACGGTTCCTTTGAGATCGCCCCCGACTGTGTCGAGGAGCTGGTCGAAGGCGAAGAAAATGAAGACGGCACCGTCAAGTACACCTACAAGCTGCTGGACGGCCTCACCTGGTCCGACGGACAGCCCGTGACAGCCGCTGACTTCGAGTTCTCCTGGAAGAGAGCCGCGGATCCCGCGACCGCTTCCGACTACGGCTACATGTTCGACCAGATCGTCGGCTACGACGAGATGACCGAGGAGAAGGAGACCGGCAAGACCAACGAGGACGGCACGCCCGAGATGGAGTATGTCAACCCCGATCCCGAGCTGCTCGCGATCAAGGCGGTCGACGACAAGACCCTCGAAGTGACCACCAAGCAGAGAGTTCCCTACTGGAATGAGCTCCTCGCTTTCCCGACCTACATGCCTGTCCGCAAGGATATCGTTTCCAACGAGGGCTGGGCGACCGATCCCAAGACCTACATCGGCAACGGCCCCTACGTCATGACCGCATGGCAGCACAACTCTGTCATCACCATGAAGAAGAACGAGAACTATCATGATGCCGCGAAGGTCACCATGCCCGCCATCAACTTCTTCATGTCCGACGACGCCAACAACATGCTGACCAACTTCGAGAACGGTGACTGGAAGCTGATCGACGACGTGCCGACCAACGAGATCGCCTCCCTCAAGCAGGAGTATCCGGATGAGTTCGTCGTTTCCGGCCAGCTCGGAACCTACTATGTCGGCTGGAACGTCAACGAGGACATCCTCCCCGCTGATTCCGGTCTCGAAGGCAAAGAGGCGGAAGAGGCCCGCGCGGAGATCCGCAACGCCATCTCCCTGCTCTATGACCGCAACTACATCGTCGAGCAGATCGCCCAGGGCGGCCAGACCCCTGCTCCTTCCTTTGTCTCCAGCGGACTGACCGAGGCGGACGGCAAGACCGATTTCAGCTCTCAGGCAGGCCACAATGACGGCTTCGCAGGCTACTACAATGTCGCTCCCGAAGCGCTGGAAAGCAACTACGCTGCCGCTGTCGAAGTCCTGAAGAAATACTATGACTTTGATGAGGCGACCCAGAAGGTCAAGAACTTCCCGACCCTGACCTACCTCTACAACACCAGCGATGCCCACAAGGCCATCGGTGAATACCTCCAGAGCGCCCTCGCTTCTGTCGGCATCACCATGAACCTGGAGAACCAGGAGTGGAACACCTTCCTGAACACCAGAAAGGCCGGCGACTACTCCATCGCCCGCAACGGCTGGCTCTGCGACTACAACGACCCGATCTCCATGCTCGACATGTGGATCACCAACTCCGGCAACAACGACTGCCAGCTCGGCAAGGGTGCCCACAAGGATACCAAAGCCTACAGCCTCGACCTGACAGACCTCGGCTATGACACGAAGGTCACCGACGGCACATGGGCGGAGACCTACGATGTCCTCATCGCCGACATCAAGTCCTGCACCGACCCCGAAGTCCGCTATGAGCTGATGCACCGCGCAGAGGACCTCCTCATGAGCACCGGCGCGATCTGCCCTCTGTACTACTACACCGACCTCTACATGCTCGATGACAGCGTCAAGGGCTTCTTCAGCACTCCTCTGGGCTTCAAGTACTTCATGTACTGCACCGTGGAATAATTCAGTGAATAAGTTCCGGTCACAAAAATAAAAAGACCCGGCAGGGACAGACCTTCTGTTCCCGCCGGGTCTTTCTGTGTTACTGTTCGCGCCGTTTCACCCGGGGTTTCGCGAAAAAGCCGCGAAAACACTGCGAAGTTCCCGGAAGATCTGTACTGTAACCTTTTTGTTCTTCATCTCTTCATCGCGCAATATCCGTGACTTCCGCCGGGGCTGTGCAAACAGGACCCGCCGGCAGATCCTGCATAGTATCTGACTGAAACCGCCCTGCGGTTTTCGATTGTCGGAACGGAAAGAGGATGCTACTATAAAAATGCTGTTATGAAGAACGGAAATAGCTAAAAGAGCAGAAAAGAACCTGGCACCGGAGGATCCTGACATGCCCTTCCACATCATTCGAAACGATATCACAAAAGTCCGGACGGACGCCATCGTAAACACAGCCAATCCGAAGCCTGTCTGCGGAAGCGGCACAGACAGTGCCGTCTACAGGGCGGCGGGGGTGAAGAAGCTCCTCGCGGAGCGGAAAAAGATCGGCAGCATAGAGACCGGGGAGGTGGCTGTCACACCGGCCTTCCGCCTGCATGCGAAATATATCATCCATACGGTGGGCCCTGTCTGGACCGACGGGGAACATGGGGAGTTTGCCCTCCTCGCCTCCTGCTACAGAAAATCCCTCCTGATTGCCCGCCAGCTGGGCTGCAAAAGCATCGCCTTCCCCCTGATCTCCACAGGCGTATACGGTTTTCCGAAGGACCGGGCGCTGGAGACTGCCCTCGGACAGATCTCCACCTTTTTGCGTGATACGCAGGCGGACGAGGAGGAGATGGAGGTCTTCCTGGTCGTATTTGACAAAAAAGCCTTTGACCTCTCAGCGGGACTGGTGCGGGACGTCAGTGCTTATATAAATGAGAACTACGTCCGGGATGCCCATGCCCGGGAATACGGCGATGCCCGCCTCGAAGATAAACAGTCACTTCGCCGCCGCATGGCGGACCGCTGGAATCTGCCGTCTGCCCGCAGGGAGAGCGGAGATTCTTTCCACAGCGACTTTGCGGAAGGAACCTTCTTTGGAAGTGACGAACCGGTCGCGGCGGAAGAACCCGCTTCCTGGACTGCGGGTCCTGCATCCGGGGAAGTGTCCGAAGAGGAATTCACAGGCATCCGGCCGGATGCGGCGGCGGATGCATTTTCGGCCCCTGTAATGCAATCCCCTGCCCGCCCTGCCTCTGCCGGAGCGTCCGGCGCACCTTCAAAGGATCCCTCCCGGCGGCAGAGGAGCCTTCAGGATATTTTGAGCCATCTGGGAGAAAGCTTTCAGGAGTGCCTGCTGCGCCTGATCGATGAGCGGGGGCTCACCGACGTCCAGGTCTATAAGCGGGCCAATATCGACCGGAAGCTCTTCTCCAAGATCCGCTGCAATGCGGCCTACAGCCCGCACAGACGCACCGCCATCGCCCTGGCGATCGCCCTGGAGCTGAACCGGGACGAGATGACCGACCTGCTCAGAAAGGCAGGAATCGCCTTATCTCCCGGAAGCAAATTCGACCTGATCATCAGCTACTGCGTGGAGAACCATATCTACGACCTGTACACGATCAATGCGATCCTGTTCGATTATGACCAGCCCCTGTTGGGAGCCTGAATAAACCGGATCCTGCCTTTGCCGGGAGCCTGAGTAAACCGGATTTTGCCCCTGCCGCCCGGCTTCTGCGGAGCCCCGGCAGGACCCTGCCCCTGCCGGGCGCCTTATTTTGTCGCTTTGCGGGCGACCATCTCCGTTTTTTCTTCTGCTATCCTTGTCTTGTCAGTTGAAAAAATACCGGCGCATTCACGTGACTTTAGTCGTGAGTTAGCCGGTCAACTATTAATTAATATCTTCATCAGTTATATGACGAATCCACATAAATACATAAATCTTACTGCTTATATGGAAAGGT
>JAFWDM010000023.1 GCA_017513005.1 Lachnospiraceae bacterium | reverse complement strand
TGATCCGGAACGGGGACGGGAAGGATGTGACGGACACGTTCACGAAGATCAAACTCGCAGACGGCACCCTGACAGTCGAACCTGTAAAAGCCACGGTCAGGACCGGCTCGGCGTCAAAAGGCTATGACGGCGCGCCGCTGACCGGCTCCGAGGCATCGATCACCGGACTGGTGAACGGGGAGACTGCGACGGTGACCGCGACCGGTACGATCACTGAGGTCGGTACTGCTGAAAACACCTATAGCATTACCTGGGGGACAGCGAAGGAGGGAAACTACGTCCTCGCGGAGGAGACCGGCACTTTGGAAGTGACGAAAAACAGCACGGAGATCACCTTCACTGCCGGTTCTGCCACAAAAACGTATGACGGCACGGCCCTGACGGCAGACAGCGTGACTGCCTCCGGCGTGCCCGCGGGCCTCACCTGGACGGCGGAAGCCTCCGGAAGCCGGACAGATGTCGGGACTGCCGCCAGTACGGTGGCTTCGTACAAAATTGCGGATGCGGGCGAAAACGATGTGACCGCATTTTTTACGAATATCAAAACAGAGGATGGCACGCTCACCGTCACGAAAAACAATACGGAGATCACCCTTACTTCCGCCTCTGCGGAAAAGACCTACGACGGAACCCCTTTGACTGCGAATGAAGTCACGGTCGAGGGCCTGCCCGCCGGGTTCACCTATAAGGCGTCTGCCTCGGGATGGATGGGACTGTCCCCGGATGTCGGAACGTATACGAATGCCTTTGATGATATGCCGTATACATTTGAGGATGAAGACGGCAATGTCCTGTCCGGATGGAGGTATTATGAAATAGACAACGCAGACGGTGATGATGTGACAGACTGGTTTACCAATGTTAAACTTGTGAAGGGGACCCTGACGGTCAAGCCTGCGCCGGTCACCATTCTGACAGATAGTGCATCAAAGACCTTTGACGGCACGGCGCTGACCGCCGGTGAAGCCTCGATCACAGGTCTTGCGGACGGGGAAACCGCTACAGTGACCGCCACCGGTACGATCACTGATGCCGGTACGGTGCAGAATACCTGTACGGTTTCGTGGGAAACGGCCAAGGAGACCAATTACAGTGTGACGGAGGATCTCGGGACACTGGAGGTCACGCCTCTGAAAGCCGCGTTTGATATGAACTGCTATGAAGCGGACTTCTGCGGCATGTATTTTGTGCCGGACGGGATCAATGGTACCTATGAGGACGGCAGTGAAGTGGAGCAGGAGGATCTGCATTTCGAAACCGATTCCTACGGTCAGCCCGTTCAGGTCACCGGTGTTTTCAATCTGACGGGAGGAGGAAAGGTCCGGCTGCAGAGCGACGGTATCTATGACGCAGGCACCTATGAAATCGTTCCGGATATCGCGTTTACTGCCGGAAAAGCCGGGAACTACGAACTTTCCTTTACAAATAATGAGATGAAAGTCAATGAGATGGTCGTGACCTTCCTCTACGGCACGCTTCCCGGCAACCCCATTGAGTATGACGGAAACTGGCACGGTGGAAATGTGCGGGGCGTGAACCTCGGTGGAGCTGAGTTCAGCCTGTATAAGGACAGTGATTCCGAGTGGACGATCGAAGGATATTCGCCCTATCCCAATGAAAAAATCCATATCAAAGTGGACGGCGGGGGAACCGAATCCGGTACATACACGCTGAAATGCACCTGTTCGTTTGATAACGACCCCGATAATTACATACTGAATATTGATGACGAGGAGACTCTGACGATCGGGGAGGTTGTGATTTCCGAACCGGAGGGCGGTGCCATTCCGTCAGAAGAGGTAAATTCGGATCCGGCAGGCTCGGTGGAAGGACCGGGTGTCGGTGAGACGTCCGGGAAGCCGGACGCTGCGGGTGCCGGGGATGAGTCGGGGGAAGGCACAGACGCACAGAGCGGTGATACACCCGGGAAAAATGCGGGTGCCGGGGAAAAGAACGGTCTTCCGGAAGATGCGAAAGCTGCAGATCCCGGTTCCGGGGACAGTGGAAGCGGAAATACAGAAGACAAAGAAGCAGAGGCGCAGGACAGCGGAAGCAGAAATACAGAAGACAAAGAGCCCGCTGCCAAAAACAGCGAAGCCGGTAATATGGAGGACAAAGAGCCCGCTGCCAAAAACAGAGAAGCCGGCAATACAGAAGACAAAGAATCCGGCTCCAAAGACGGCGAACCCGGAAACAAAAGCGCAGGATCCGGAGAAGAAGATGAGAAACGACCTGCTGCAGATTCCGGAGAAAAGACAGAAGACAGGCCGGATGCCGGACCCGGAGAAAAAGCAGAAAAGAAATCGGATACCGGAACCGAAGAAAAGGCAGGGGACAAGTCCGAAGCAGAATCCGGAAAAACAGGTGCGGAAAAAAGAAGCGTTTAGATTTCGTGATGAGATGATACTTTCATAACTCCTGAGAATCACTCTGGTCAGATGACTGCCGGTCACATTGTGGCCGGCAGAATCTGCATTCGAGACGGAAAAGGAAGGCTGCTATGAAAAAATGGAAAAACCGGGTGTATGCGCTGGCGGCGGCGCTGCTGGTGACAGCCGGCATCGCGGCGGGCACCCTGCGGCGTATAGACAGATGGGCGCAGGACTGGCTGTTTCAGCGTCCGGGGGTCACGTCGACGGACATCGTGATCATCGGCATCGACGACCGCGCATTCGAGATGCTGGGATCCTATAATACCTGGGACAGAAATATCATGGCGTCAGCCCTGGAAGCGCTGGCTGTGGATCCGCAGAACAGACCGGCTGCGGTCGCGGTCGATGTGCTTTATACGGGCTATTCTACAGAGCAGGCGGATGAGAGGCTGGCAAAGGCCGCGCAGGAGCTGGGAAATGTCGTCACTGCTTCAATAGCGGATTTCGGGGAGGAGATCACCTGGGAGAACGGCCGCGCGGTCTCCCGCGATGACTATGTCGTGAAAAGCTATGAGCAGCCCTTTGAGGAACTGCGCGCAGGCACCGTGCAGGGCCACATCAATGCCATGGCTGACCGGGACGGCGTGATGCGTCATGCAGTTTTATATGTGGAACCCGAAGGGGAGTCCGTGGGGGAGGTACGCGTCTATTCCATGGCCTGCGAGACCGCGAGGCTTTACCTCAGGCAGCAGGGCAGGAACCTGTCTCTTCCTCCCTGCAATGCGAGGGGACAATATTATATTCCCTATACAGCGAAACCCGGGGGCTATTATGACGGACTCTCCATCGCTGACCTGATCAGCGGCGCGATCCCTCCCGAATACTGGGCGGGGAAGATCGTCCTCATCGGTCCCTATGCAGCGGCTCTGCAGGACGCTTATTTTACTCCCATCGACAAGGGGACCCAGATGTTCGGTGTCGAGATCCAGGCAAACCTGATCCAGAGTATTCTGGAGGGCAGGTTCAGGACTGAACCTCCGGATGCACTCCAGCTGCTTATCCTCTTTTTCCTGCTCACGGCAGCAGGTCTCGTCTTTTTGCGGAAAAATGTCCTTCCGGGGGCGGAGATCTGTGCGGGCGTGATCCTTGCGGGAATGGCGGGCACAATTCTTTTTTACCGGCTCGGATATGTCACGCACCCGCTCTGGCTGCCCGCGGGAGCTCTGGTGCTGTACATCTTTTCAATGGCCCTGCACTATGCCCATGCCGCAAAGGAGCGGCATGCTCTCGCACTGGAAAAGGAGCGCATCGGGGCGGAGCTGGAACTGGCGACAAGGATTCAGGGCAATGCCCTCCCCAAAGAGTTTCCCCCTTTCCCGGACAGGCAGGAATTTGATATTTTTGCCTCGATGACGCCGGCGAAGGAGGTGGGCGGCGATCTCTACGATTATTTCCTGCTCGATGACGACCACCTGTGCCTGACCATTGGAGATGTCTCCGGCAAGGGAGTGCCGGCGGCCCTGTTTATGATGGTCGCCATGGCGCTGATCCATCATGTGGCGATGCAGGAAAAGAGCCCGGCAAAGATCCTGCAGATCGTCAATGAGGAGATCTGTGCGCGCAACCCGGAGGAAATGTTTGTCACGGTATGGCTGGGGGTTCTGGAGATCTCCACCGGGAAATTGACTGCAGCCAATGCCGGCCATGAGTATCCGGCCCTGCGAACACCCGGCGGCAGTTTTGCGCTCTACAAGGACAGACACGGTTTTGTCATCGGCGGCATGGAGGGGATGCATTACAGGGAGTACACCATCTCACTGGAACCGGGAGCCAGGCTCTTTGTGTACACGGACGGAGTGGCGGAGGCGACGGACGATAAAGAAACGCTTTTCGGAACAGACCGCATGCTGCAGGCACTGCGGGAAAAGGAAGACGGATCCCCCCGGGAGATCCTGGACGCCGTCAGCCGGGCCGTGGAGGACTTCGTCGGAAATGCCCCTCAGTTTGATGACCTGACCATGCTCTGTCTGCAGTACCACGGTGTGGAAGAACCGGGAAAATAAAAGAAACCATTGCGTTTCGGCCGTATTTATGCAAAAATAGCAAAAACTGTGTGTTTGTAAAACAGCGGAGCAGGCATACAGAGTGCCTGTGTGACAGGAATCAGGGCGGGGTTCCCTGCTCTGACAGTGAGAGCGCAGGGCGAAGGAAAAGGAGAGAGATATGGAACTGGGAGTAGTAATCGGACTGGCTGCATTTGGAGTCATGACACTGATCGCTGTGATCATCGGTATCATCGCATCGGTAGCCACCGTTTCCGGCATTGATACCAGAGATAATGACGGGGATTGATGACAGTGGAAAAGGCTGAAAAGAGCAGAAAAGGGACCGGTTTCCAGATGCAGGGGAAGCCGGTCTTTTTGACTATGAGGATACATGGCGGCTGATGTACCGGTGATGACCTGCCGGTGACCATGACGCGTCAGGATGCGCCGGGGGCCGGACCCCCGGTGTACGGGGACTGATATAAACACCGGGATGTCTGACTTCCCGGTGCATTTTCAACAAGGCAGAGGAAAATATGGCGGACTGGAGAGAGCTTTTTTCAAAGACAATGCTTGCAAAGGGCGAGGCCTATTACAAGAGCGGAAAGGCCAAGAAGGTACAGGAGGAGGACGAGGGCGGCTACTCGGCCGTGGTCCGCGGATCCCGCAACTATAAGGTGTGTATCGAGACAGAGGAAGATGACTGGGACGCGATCACTGCCATGTCCTGTACCTGTCCGCAGGGCCGGGAGGGCAGGCTGTGCAAGCATATGGCGGCCCTGCTGTACCTGATCGAAGCTGAGTATTACCCGATGCACGTGGAGGATGGTGTCCTGGAGAAGCTCCGTGCAGAGAAAAAGCCGGAGTCCGGGGCTTCGCAGGAGAAAACTTCCTCGCAGGGTGGTCCCTCCGGACGGGGCGGACGAAAAAAGGCCTCTTCCGGACCTGCAGAGAGCTCTTCTGCCCTGCCGGAGCAATATGCGATCATGAAATCGCTGGCAGAGCTGCGCAGGCAGGAGCAGGAGCGGCTGGAACAGGAGCAGCGGGAGGAAGAGGAGCAGGCGTCCGCAGAGGGGGCCGGTGCCAAAATGCCGCCCCGCCACATGGAGCCCTACCGCTATTTCCGGTACGAGAAGTTCGAGGACGGTCTGGAGATCGACCCCGCGAAGAGAAAGAAGGCCAATAAGCTCCTGGAGAGCGGGGCGATGAAGAATATCAGCGTGCAGATCGGGTATCCCCGGCGGAACCCCTGGGATCACGACGAGGGGCCTTCCGTGCTGCACGGCTTTGTGACAGCCCGCTTTGACAACGGTTTTGAACAGGCGCGGCTGGTTTTTGACGCAGACCATATCGTGGAGGCGAGCTGTTCCGACTGGAAATGCCGCGGGGCTTTCTATGAGAAGAGGCTCGGGGATCCGATCAAGGTCTGCGAGCACGAGCTTGCCCTGCTCGAACTGACGAAGGACTATCTGGAAAAAAACAACCCGGGAGACGCCACTTCCCTGGGCGGACGGAGCCTGATGGGCAGTGCAGACCGGGGACAGCTCCTTTTGTCCGATGCGGAGGATTTCGATGCACCGGCGATCCGGATCGAGCCGGTCGTCGACTATTCGGAGGATGAGAGCAGCAGCATTCCCACGGTCACTTTCCGCACGGGGATCTCCCGCCTGTACAAGGTAAAAAAAATCAGCGAGTATGTCGATGCGATGAAGGCCGGCAAAGAGATGAAATTCGGGACGAAGACCATGATCCGTCTCGGAGAAGGGCTTCTGGATGCGGATGCAGAGCCCTGGTACCGGTTCATGCAGGATGCGCTCCGCGAGGAGGAGCAGCGCAACCGCGCGCTCAGCGCCAATATCAGCGGCAGCCGCTATTACCACAACCAGGGATATGAGATCGGGGCCCAGATCACGGATGCGATCCCCCTGTACGGGGCAGCGCTGGACAAGTTCTACCGCGTCGCGGAGGGCAGAAGGATCGAGTTTTCCATCCGGTCCGGGGCAAATTCAGTTTATGGATACAGGGGGGAACGGCGGAAGGCGGAGCTGAAGTTCTGTGACCAGGAGCTGCATGTACAGATCGAGATCAGTCCGGTGTTCTCCATGCAGATGGCAGAGGAGGCCGGAGACGGAAACGGAAACGGCAGGGGCGGGGCATCCCGCCGCGCCGTAAAAAAGAAGCCCCGGAAGACGGCTGCAGATACGCAGGACAGGGCGGAAGGAGCCGGAGAAAACAGGACGGATGCCGGTGTGTACACGCAGGCGGGCCCCCTGCAGGGGATCCGCATCACGGGGGAGCTTCCCTCGCTGATCGAGGGGCAGGATGCCTCCTATTTTGTGGACGAAGAACATGGCAGGTTCTGCCGTGTAGACCGCGCCCGGGTAGAGAAGATCGAGCCGCTTCTGGACGCCATGGAGAACGGGAAGATCGATGCCCGGATCGGACGCCGGAATCTGCGCGATTTTTACAACAAGATGATGCCCCGGCTGCGGGAGTCGGTCGATGTGGTCGAGTACGGACGGGAGATCATCGATGCCTACCTGCCTCCGGAACCGGTATTCATCTTCTATTTTGATATCGAGGAGGACCTCGTCCTGTGCCGGCCGGACGTACACTACGGCATGCAGATCCACACGATCCTGGACCTGGTCTCCAATGCGCCCTGGCATGGCCCGGTCGCCGGTTACCGGGACCAGGAGAAGGAGAGGTATGCCCTGGAAGTCCTCTTCAAATATATGAAGGGGGTGGAAGCCGAACTGCGCGTGGCCTATATCGAGCGGGGGGACGAGGAGATGCTCTTCAATCTCCTGGCATACGGCCTGGAGGACCTGATGGGCCTGGGCGAAGTGCGCATGACGGAGGCCTTCCGCCGCCTGGGGCTGCGCCGTCATATGAAGTTCTCGCTCGGTGTGTCCGTCGAGAGCAATCTGATGGATCTGCAGATCCTGTCCGAGGACCTCTCCGAGGAGGAGCTTCTGTCTGTCTTTTACCAGTACCAGAAAAAGCGGAAGTTTGTCCGTCTGAAAAACGGCGATTTCCTGCAGCTGGACAAAAATGAGACCATCGAGCGCCTGCTGGAGATCATGGAGACCATGGGCGTCACGCTCAAGGAATTCGTCCGCGGCAAGATGCAGGTTCCTGCCTACCGGGCCCTCTATCTCGACAAGATGCTGGAGCAGATGCAGGATGTCTATACGGACCGCGACCGGCATTTCAAGACCCTGATCAAGGAGTTCAAGACGGTCGAGGACGCCGACTTTGAGGTGCCCGCCTCTTTGCGCGGCATCCTGCGCAAATACCAGGTCGCCGGCTACCGCTGGCTCCGCACCCTGGACCACTACGGATTCGGCGGGATCCTGGCCGACGAGATGGGCCTGGGCAAGACGCTTCAGGTGATCACGGTGCTTCTGGCAGATAAGGAGGCCCGGGCGGCTCTGCCTGACAAAGAGGCGGGCATGCAGGGACAGGCAGCGCTTCCTGACGCAGCAGTGCAGCAGGCCCAGGCGGCGGAGGCTGACAGGGGAGCACAGACACAGACTGCCTTGCCGGAAGGAGAGACGCAGACGGCACCGCCCAAAAAACGCAGGGGGCGTCCGCCCAAAAAGAAAAAGGCGGAGGCCGTCAGCGCAGCCGGACTGCAGGAGCCGGCCGCACAGCTGCTGTCTGATCCGGCTGCGCAGCCGCAGGTGCCTGCCACGCAGGTCCCGGCGCCTGCGGCAGCTGGTTTTTCAGCCACCTCCCTGGTCGTCTGCCCGGCCTCTCTCGTCTACAACTGGGGCGAGGAACTGCACCGCTTTGCGCCGCAGCTGAGGGCCGGTCTCGTGACGGGCACGAAAAAAGAGCGGGCCCTGGTCATCGAAGACTACCGGTCCTATGATGTGCTGGTCACTTCCTACGATCTTCTCAAGCGCGACATCGACAGCTATGAGGGAAAGACCTTCCGCTTCGAGATCATCGATGAGGCCCAGTATATCAAAAACCACCTCACGGCGGCGGCAAAGTCGGTGAAGCTCATTCGGGCCAGGACCCGCTTTGCCCTGACCGGCACGCCGATCGAAAACCGGCTGAGCGAGCTCTGGAGCATTTTTGACTATCTGATGCCGGGATTTTTGTACACCTACCCCCGCTTCAGCGCGGACCTGGAGATGCCGATCGTCAAGTTTCAGGACGAGGCAGCCGCGGAGCGGCTGCGCCGCATGGCATCGCCCTTCATCCTGCGCCGCCGCAAGGAGGACGTCCTCCGCGACCTTCCCGAGAAGCTCGAGGAAGTCCGCTACGCCGGCATGGAGTCCAAACAGCGCAGGCTCTACGACGGGCAGGTCGTGCGCATGAAGTCGGATATGCGGGGACAGAGCGAAGCGGATTTCCGCAAGAGCCGGATCCAGATCCTGGCGGAGCTCACGAAGATCCGTCAGATCTGCTGCGATCCTTCCCTCATCCTCGAGAACTACGACGGGGCCTCCGCCAAGCGTGAGACCTGCATGGAGCTCGTGCGGACCGTCATCGAGGGCGAGCACAAGGCGCTGATCTTTTCCCAGTTCGCCGCGATGCTGGAGCTCCTCGAGGCGGACCTGAAAAAGGAGAAGATCAACTACTACAAGATCACCGGCGCGACGCCCAAGGAGAAGCGCATCGAGATGGTGAAGGCCTTCAACGAGGACAGGACACCGGTCTTTCTCATCTCGCTCAAGGCGGGCGGGACCGGGCTCAACCTCACAGGCGCAGACGTCGTCATTCACTACGATCCCTGGTGGAACGTGGCGGCCCAGAACCAGGCGACCGACCGCGCCCACCGCATCGGCCAGACCCGGATCGTGACGGTCTACAAGCTGATCGTCAAGGATACGATCGAGGAGCGCATCCTGGAGATGCAGGAAAACAAACAGAAGCTCGCCGAGGACATCCTCTCCAGCGAGAGCATCTCCTCCAGCGCCATCAGCAGAGAGGACCTGCTGGAGCTGTTGGGATAGGGGGTGTGTAACGTCTGTATATGTAAATTCGTCTGATAGATTAACTGAAAAACTTAACGCTCCGCGAGGATCGATGTGTTTTTGTCGATGTGTTTTTGCAAAGGAGATAAGAAAATGAAGAAAAGGGCGAATTACTGGAAAAAGGCAGCAGCGGCCGCGCTCGTGCTGGTCTTCCTGCTGAGCGCCTGCGGGGCGAGTACCGCCAACAGCGCGGGTACTGCGGCGAGGGAGGACTATTACGCCGTGGACGCCCAGAAGGCGGCCGGCGGTTCCGCTTACAACGAGGCGGTGACGGAGGAGGCCTACAGCAGCTCCTACAGAAATGACAGCTATGACACGGCCGACAGCTATGATGAGTGGGACGAAGATGCCGAGATGGAGTCCCTGGCGGATGAGGCGGCTCCGATGGCGGCAGCAGAAAGCGGGGACGGCGGATCTTCCGTCTCCACAGATACGTCGGCGGACGGCACGGAACAGGCGGATCTCAAGTCGCCCAACCGCAAGATCGTCTACACTGGTAATGTCTCCCTGCAGACGCTGGAGTACGACAAGTCCTCGCAGAGCATCCATGACAAGATCACACAGAGCGGGGGCTTTATCGAGTCGGAGGACACCTATAACGAAGACCCCTACTGGTACTACAGCGACCGGTCGGGAGCGGCGGCAAACAAGACCCGCCGGAACCTGAACATCACGGCCAGGATCCCGGCGGATAAGTTTGACGGCTTCATGAAAAGCCTGGAGGAGGACGGGCAGGTGACCAATACCTCCGTCAATGCCCGGAATATCAGTGTCTCCTACGCCACGCACGATGCCTCCCGCAAGGCCCTGGAGATCGAGAAGAAGCGTCTGCTGGAGATGATGGACAAGGCGGAGACCGTGGAGGAGATGATCACGGTCGAGCGGCGCCTGACCCAGGTGGAGCGCGAACTGGGCGATGAGATGACCCAGCTGTCCGCCATGGACCGGGACGTGGATTTTTCCACTGTCTATATCAGTCTGCAGGAGGTGTTTGAGTATTCCGAGAAGGTCGTGGAGGTCACCTTCGGCGAGCGTCTGCAGCGGGCCTTCGGCAGGGCCGGAGAAAGCTTTGTGACCTTCTGGGAGGATGTCCTTTTATTCATCGCGGAGACCTTCCCCTTCCTGATCATGTGGGGAATCGTCATTTTCTTCGCCGCGAAGCTGATCCGCAGGCACCGCCGCCGCAGACAGGAGAAGCGCGCGATCCTGGAAGAGGAGCGCAGGCGGGCGATGCAGGCCGCGGCTTCGGGAACCGGCGGGGCCGGTGCCTATGGCATGAACAGTGCCGGTATGCAGACCGGGGATACGAAAAAGGGCGGACTGAAAGGTCTCTTTGGCCGGCGCAGGGCAGCGACGGAGCAGCCGCTTCCGGCTCCCGTGCAGCCGGTGCCTGCGGCAGACCGGTCGGAAGCAGCCCAGGACCGGCCGTCTCCCGCACCGGAAGCAGCTCAGGACCGGCCGTCTCCCGCACCGGAAGCGCCGCAGGACCAGCCGTCTCCTGTTCCGGAATCACCGGAAACAGAAAAATGACCGGTTTGCTTTGCGTGTATGCAGCCGCTGAACCGGTGCTGTCTGCACCGCATTCCCCGGAAACAGAAGTCTGACCGGGACGGCTGCAATTCGCAGATCCTGCATCGCAGTCAGCAAAAAACGACCGGAGATTCCCTCCGCGGCAGCAGTCAAAATGCCGCGGAGGGAATTTTGTATGTGTCTGGCAGTAAAAACATGCTATAATGAAACAGCGTGTACAGTGCGCGATGCGCAGGAACTGCGGCTAAGAGAAGCGGGACTGTACAGGGAAGTGGGAATACCGCAGGGAAGACCTGCTGTCAACGATAGATCTGGCCTATGAAGTTTAAGATACCTGAGCTTAAGAAAATGAAACAGCTGGAAAAGCGGGAGACCGGGAAAAGCGCTGCCTCCGGCACAGTGCGCGGGATGCTCACAGGATACGCGCTCTGGGCGGCAGTTATCCTGGTGGTCTGCATCCTGCTGGAACTGTTCATGTTCAATTACAATCACTGGCACACCCCCCGCGGCGGCGCGCTGACGGCAGAAAACTACGCAGCCTCTCCCCTGGACGGGGACGGCGAAGGCAGCGGGAAGAGCGGGAGTGAGGACGGCAGAAAGAAAGAGAGCGGCGGCAGCGGAACGGCTGCGGACGGAGGGACGGGAGGTTTCAGGGTTTCCTTCGGATCCGGCCTGGAGCAGACGGAGTACGGCACCTTTCGGATCGTGAAACCTGACCGGGCATATCTGGAGCTCTCTGCGATCCATGCGAAGGTGGAGAATCTCTATCTGCACTTCATCGATCCGGCATCGCCGGCGGTCTACTATACGATCCAGTTTACGGACAGTGCCAACGGAAACCTGCGGGAGCTGGACGAGAAAGCCGTCGTGAGCGGGGTCCCGGAGAGCCGCTATGTGCAGCTCCACCTGTCGGGCACTACCCGGCGCATGCGCATTTTCCTCAATGCGCAGGAAGGGGAGGAGATCCACATCCGGCAGATCCGCCTGAACGTGGCGGAGCCGCTCCTCATACACCCCGGCAGGATCGCCTTTTTATGGCTCCTCGGCATGCTGCTGGTGATCTTCGGACCGCGCTCCTGGATCTACACGACGAGACTGGACCTGCGGGAGGACCGGCAAAGACTCCTGGTCGTCTGCATCATCGTGCTCAATATCATCGCGACCTCCTGGGCCGGCCGCGCGGCAGACCCGGCGGTCTGGCGGGAACTGCGGGATGACCGGGATTATCAGGAAAAAGAGTACGAGCTCTATGCCGAGGCGCTTCTGCAGGGGCACACCTGGCTCGACATCCGTCCGCCGCGCTATCTGGTCAGGATGCGCAACCCCTATGACCGGATGGAGCGCAACGAGCTGGCGGGCAAAAACGCTGAGAAGGTGCTCTGGGACGCCGCCTATTACAACGGCAGGTATTATGTCTATTTCGGTATCGTACCGGCCCTGCTCTCCTTTGTCCCCTGGCGGCTGCTGACCGGATCGGCCCTCCCGACCTGGCGGGCTGTCCTGTTCAATGCGGCGCTCCTGTGGATCCTCTCGTTCTATTTTCTCTATGTGCTGGTGCGCAGATTTTTCAAAAAGACCAGCCTGGGGGTCTATCTGCTCCTGGCCTGGGCCTTTGTGCCCGCCTGCGGTGTGATCTATCTCGCGACTTTTCCCGTGGTCTACAGCGTCCCCTTTATCTACGGCCTGGTGTTCACCATTCTGGGACTCACCCTGTGGCTGCGGGGCTTTGACAAAAGAGGAAATGCGCACCGTCCCCGGATGGCTGCGGGTTCCCTCTGCATCGCGCTCACCCTGGGATGCCGTCCGACGATGATCCTGACCGCCCTCCTGGCCTTTCCGGTCTTCTGGGAACAGATCAGGGAGAAACGGTTCTTCTATCCGGAAAAAGAGAGTCTGCTCAATACCGCCGCGGTGATTCTGCCCTTTATTCCGGTGGGCCTTCTGCAGATGCAGCTCAACAGGGCCCGCTTCGGCAGTCCCTTTGATTTCGGCGCCGATTACAACCTGACGGTGACGGATCTGACGAAAAAAACCTTTTCCATCGCCAAGAATATACCGGCTCTATTCCAGGAGCTCTTCCAGCCCCTGCACATCGAGCCCCAGTTCCCCTTCATCAGCAGGATCGAGGTGGCGACGGATTATCAGGGATATATGTTCATTGACAAGATGCTGGGAGGCTTCTTCGCCCTCAACATGCTCGCCCTGTTCTGCTTCTGGATCTTCCGGATCCGGAAAAAAATGGCGGACCGGAAGGTCTTTGCCCTGGCCGCATTTTCCTTCATCCTGGCGGCAGTGCTCATCGAGATGGACATCCAGATCGGGGGGATCTCCCAGAGATACATGATCGACTACGGCTGGCTTCTGATGCTGACAGCGGTCCTGGCGATCCTGACGATCATGGACACGACGGACTACCACGGCTACTATGCCTACCTGAAGGTGATCCTCGTGCTGGCGGTACTCTGCATCGGCATCAATTATCTCACCGTCTTTTCCGACGGCCAGGCGATCTCTGTGCGTGAGTACAACCCGGTGCTGTTCTACAGGATCCGGTATCTGCTGCTGCCCAGCTGACGGCGGGCCATGCGGGGCGGTCCTGCTGCCCGGCTGACGGCGGGTCATGCGAGGCTGCTTTGCTGCTGCCCGGCTGACGGCGGGGCTCAACACAGAAGGCTGTGAACGGAGGTCATAACCACTACTATGAAGAAAAAAGTCATCATCATCGGCGGGGGACCCGCCGGACTCACAGCGGCCTATGAGCTTTTGCGGACCCCGGAGGAATATGAGGTCGTCGTCTTTGAAGAGGGCAGCCAGGTGGGCGGTATCGCAAAGACTGTGAATTATAAGGGAAACCGCATGGATATGGGCGGGCACCGCTTTTTCTCGAAGGCGCCGGAGGTCAATGCCTGGTGGAACGAGATGATGCCCGTACAGGGAGCCCCTGCCTATGACGACAGGGTGCTCTTTCGGGACTGCACGGTGGAGGAGGGCGGACCGGACCCGGAGAAAGAGGACCGCGTCATGCTCCGCCGGAACCGCATCTCCCGTATTTTTTTCAACAACCGCTTTTTCGATTATCCGATCTCCTTAAAGCCCGAGACCTTTACAAACATGGGGCTGGGCACGACCATCGAGGCGGGCTTCAGTTATCTGGGCAGCGTGGTGCACAAGAGAAAGGAAGCGTCTCTCGAGGATTTTTATATCAACCGGTTCGGAAAAAAACTCTATTCCATGTTTTTTGAGCACTACACGGAGAATGTCTGGGGCAGGCATCCCTCGCAGATGACCGCGGAGTGGGGCGCCCAGCGGGTAAAGGGCGTCTCGATCATGGCGGTCCTGGGGGACGCCTTCGGCAAGGCCCTGCACCTGAAAGGGAAAAAAGGCGGGGAGGTCGAGACTTCCCTGATCGAGGAGTTCAGCTATCCCAAGTACGGCCCGGGCCAGCTGTGGGAGATCACGGCGCAGGAGGTCACGAAAAAGGGAGGCCGCATCGAACTGAACGCGCGCGTCACGAAGATCCACAAGGGGAAGGGCCGGGTCCTGGACAGCGTCACCTGGGAGCGGGACGGACAGACCTTTGTGGAGGAAGGGGACATCTTTATCTCCTCCATGCCCCTCAAGGACCTGGTCGGCGGCATGAACAATGTCCCGGAGAAGCCCGCGCAGATCGCGGCGGGCCTTCCCTACCGCGACTATATGACGGTCGGTGTCCTCGTCCCGCGGCTGAAGCTGAAGAACAGGACGAGGATCCCCACGATCGGAAACATCGTGCCCGATGACTGGGTCTACGTCCATGACCGCAGCGTGAAAATGGGGCGGTTCCAGATCTTCAACAACTGGTCCCCCTACATGGTCGCGGATATCGAGCACACTGTCTGGGTGGGACTCGAGTATTTCTGCAATGAAGGCGACGCCATGTGGTCCATGGCGGATGAGGACTTCGCCAGGGCGGGCATCCGGGAAATGGTGCAGATCGGCATGATCGACAGCGCGGACGAGGTCCTGGATTTTCATGTCGAACGGGTAAAAAAAGCCTATCCCTCCTATTTCGACACCTACAGCGAGATCGGCCGGCTCCGCCGCTATCTCGACAGGATCCCCAACCTCTACTGTGTGGGCCGCAACGGCCAGCACCGCTACAATAATCTCGACCACTCCATGATGACCTCCTTCGAGGCTGTGAAAAATATCCGGGAGGGCCGCACGGACCGCGCAAATATCTGGAATGTGAACACGGAGCAGTCCTATCACGAGAAGTGAGATGCAGTGTGATATCACTTTTGGCCTGAACATCCATTTATGCGCATCCGGCAAACCTCTGGTTTGGAGCGGAGCGTTCTTCTTCATGGCGGGATCATACCCGCGATAAAGCGGGGTTCTCTTTTGCGCGCGTATCCCGCGACTGAGATCACGGGTATTGCGCGATGAAGAATAAAAAGAGGCACAGGAGAAGTTCCTGTGTCTCTTTCCATAAAGGCACTGTCCTGGGAACGGTCTTCGTATAGGCATTAAACGTCATCAGACAGTATCCGGAAAGCAGGTCTTTTGCTTTGCGAAAGGGGGAGGCGGCAGGCTTGGCATGACGACAGAGGAAAGAATCGAAAAGCTGGACAGGGCGAGGTCCGGTATCGAAAAATGCGGCGGGGAAAAGGCCGTTGCGCAGCAGCACGCAAAAGGGAAATATACAGCCAGGGAGAGGATCGGGCTGCTGCTGGATCCCGGCAGCTTTCATGAGATCGGGATCTTTGCCAGACACCAGTGTGTGGATTTCGGAATGGCCGGTCGGCAGATCCCGGCGGACGGCGTCGTGACCGGATATGGCCTGGTCGAAGGGCGCAAGGTATTCGTGTACGCGCAGGATTTCACGTCGGCGGGCGGTTCCATGGGAAAGATGCAGGCGGCGAAGATCTGCCGGATCCTGGACCTGGCAGCGGCATCCGGCGCGCCGGTCATCGGGATCAACGATTCCGGCGGGGCGAGGATCCAGGAGGGGGTGGATGCCCAGGCGGGATACGGAGAGATCTTCCGCAGGATCGCCCGGAATTCCGGCAGGATCCCGCAGATCACGATGATCATGGGCCCCTGCGCGGGCGGGGCGGCGTATGCGCCCGCGATGACGGATCTGGTCGTGATGACCGAGGGACAGGGACACATGTTCTGCACGGGCCCCGGCGTCATCAAGGATGTGACCGGGGAGGTCGTGGACGCCATGGCCCTGGGAGGCGCGCAGGTACACGCCACGATGACCGGGGAGGTGCACCTGACTGCGGCGACGGAGGAGGAAGCCTTTGCCCTGGTCCGCAGAGTGCTCGGCTATCTGCCCTCCTCCTGCAGGGAGAAGCCGCCTCTCAGACGCTGTGCGCCGGTGCTGCCGCAGCGTGAGCCTGCCCTGCTGCGGCGGGAGCATTCGGTGGCAGCGGATGCGGGTTCCGGGAGAGAACCGGAGGGCCCTGTGGAGCCTTCCGGGAAAGCCTTTTCTGTGGAACTTTCCTGTGGAGCTGTTCCTGCGGAGCCTTCCGGGGGAGATGTTCCCGTGGAGCCTTCCCGTGGAGCCTTTTCTGTGGAGAGGGGCTGCGGCGCAGCAGAGCTGCGTCCCGCGCTCGATACGATCATGCCGGACAGCAGCAAACAGCCCTATGACATGCTGGATGTCATTGCGGAAATTGCGGATGCGGGGAGCTTTCTGGAACTGCAGCCCCTGTTTGCGGACAATCTGCTCACCGGGTTTGCGAGGATCGCGGGGCGCCCTGTGGGGATCCTGGCCAGCCAGCCCTATATCATGGGCGGGAGCCTGGACATGGATGCGGCGGACAAAGGGGCGCGCTTTGTGAACCTCTGTGATGCCTTCAACCTTCCGCTGATCAGCCTGATGGATGTGCCGGGATTTCTGCCGGGCGTCGGACAGGAACACAGGGGGCTGCTGCGCCACGGCGCGAAAATGCTCTATGCCTTTGCCGTTGCGGAGGTGCCGAAGATCACTGTGATCCTGCGGAAGGCCTACGGCGGGGCCTACATGGCGATGGGCAGCAGGGAGATGGGCGCGGACCTCGTCCTCGCATGGCCGTCGGCGGAGATCGCCGTCATGGGGGCGGAGGGCGCCGTAAATGTGATCTGCCGGAAGGAGATCGCACAGGCGCAGGATCCGGCCGCAAAGCGGACGGAGCTGGCCGCGGCATATACGGAGAAGTTTTCGAACCCCTATTTTGCGGCGGGGAAGGGGTATATCGACGCAGTGATCCGACCGGGGGAGACCCGCGCGGAGATCATCAGTGCCCTGGCCCTTCTCGAGGACAAACCCCACCCCGGGCACAGGGGAAATATGCCGCTGTGAGACAGGGGAAGGCAGGGGGAGTTGAAATATGCAGAAGATCATTGCAAGGACGCCGGGGCGGATCATCGAGATCCGCGTCAAAGAGGGGGAGCCCTTTCAGGCCAGGCAGACGCTGGCTGTTCTGGAAGCCATGAAAATGGAACAGCCCGTGTTCAGCAGAAGCAGCGGGACTGTCAGAGAGATCTGTGTTACCGTGGGGGATTTTGTGAAGATCGGGCAGGTGCTTCTGACGGCTGATGAATAACGATTGCGTTTGTTGCGGTTAAGCTCCCCGCAAGGGGTTGCGCAAAGATTTGCATTGCAGCAACTTGCGCTTCTGTGCGGAAAGTATAAAAAATATTTATGAGGAACGTTTAAAAAGGAGAAGGACTGACAATGGATACAGGGGCGGAGAGATCCGGACACGAGCCCTTTTTTACACAGGAGAGGTCCTTTTACCGCATGCTGTTTTCCATGCTGGTGATGGTGGCCCTGCAGAACCTGGTGGCCTACAGTGTCAACATGATCGACAATATCATGCTGGGAAAGTATTCCCAGACGGCTCTCTCCGGCGCGGCGACAGTCAACCAGATCTTTTTTCTGGTGCAGCAGGTCTCGATCGCGCTGTGCGATGCGCTGGTGATCCTGGCCTCGCAGTATTACGGGCAGGGCAGGATGACACCGGTGCGGAAGGTCACGGGGCTGGCCCTGAAGGCCGGATTTGCCTGCGGGCTCTTTTTCTCAGTTCTATGTGCACTCTTTCCGGCGTCTGTGCTGGGGATCTTTACAAGAGATGAGGCGATCGTCGGGGAGGGAACTGCCTACATGCGGATCCTGCTGTTCACCTTCCCGCTCTTCATCCTTACCAGCATGCTGCTGGCGGCGCTCCGCTGCGTGGGGACGGTAAAGATCGCCTTTTATGTGTCGGTCGCCTCGCTTCTCGTCAATGCGTCCGTCAACTATACGCTGATCTTCGGCCGTTTCGGATTCCCGCGGATGGGGATCCGGGGAGCAGCGGTCGGGACGCTGATCGCCCGTGCGCTGGAATTTGTGATCGTGCTGGGATATGTGCGGTGGAAGGATCAGAGGCTCCGGCTGTTTTCGGAGAACTTCCTCTCGAGCAGCAGGGAGCTGGCGGGTGATTTTGTCCGCGTGGCGGTCCCGGTCCTGCTGGCCGGCGTTCTGTGGGCGGTCTCCGTACCCATGCAGACCGCGATCCTGGGACATCTGCCGGGGCCGGACGCCTCGGACGCAATCGCGGCGAATTCCGTTGCCATGACCTTTTATCAGTATCTCAAGGTCGTGGTGAGCGCCATGGCGTCGGCGTCCGCGGTCGTGATGGGGCAGTCTGTCGGGCGGGGGGACCTTCGGCGGATCCACTCGGATGCCCGCACCCTGTCCGTGATCGATGTGGGGATCGGCCTCGTGCTGGCCTTTCTGCTCTTTGTTCTCCGCGGACCGCTCCTGGCCCAGTACAGCCTCACGCAGAATGCCCTTCGGCTGGCGGATCAGATCATCATCGTGATGTGCTTTGTCATGGTCGGCATGGCCTACCAGATGCCGGTCTGCAACGGCGTTCTTCGGGGCAGCGGGGATACGACCTTCACCATGGTGCTCAACCTGGTCAGCGTCTGGCTGATCGTCATGCCGCTTTCCTTTTTATGCGCCTTTGTCTGGCGGCTTCCGGTGCCGGCCGTCGTGCTGGCGATCCAGTCCGACCAGATCTTCAAGGGGATCCCGGTCTTCCTGCGGGTGCGCAGCGGCAGATGGATCCGCCATCTGACGCGGGACCGGGAATGAGCGCTGCTTGATGCAGGAGATCCTGTTTGACCCGGGAGATTCCTTAACTACGGGAGATTCCTTTATGAAACCATATTTATTCTACGGATGGGAACAGGCAACGGTCCCCGCTGTGCGGGAGCAGTACAGGGGGATCAGCACGCCGCAGGACCTCTACGATGCGCTGCGCGGGATCTGGTGCGAGTATACCTGTGCTCCCCGCCTGCGTGACCAGTGGACCCCTGAGAATCCGACGCTCGGGGCGTGCTCCATCACAGCCTTTCTGGTACAGGATATTTTCGGAGGAAAGGTGTACGGGATCCCGCGCCCGGGCGGGAGCTTCCACTGCTACAATGAGGTGGACGGGCATGTGTTTGATCTGACCAGCGAGCAGTTCGGAGACGAGAAGCTGTGCTATGAGAATAATCCCGAGCAGTTCCGCGAGGTACATTTTTCCAGGGAGGAGAAGCGGAAGAGGTATAAATACCTCCGGGAGCAGCTTCGGCATGTTCAAAACAGAGAATCCGCACATTGACAGTATGAAAATGCATGTGCTACACTGCGTTAAACCGTTGAAGAAGAGTGAGTAGGCATTTCCTTCTTTATCACAGAGAGCCGCAGGTGCTGAGAATGCGGTATAAAGCGTTTTGCCGAATGGGCTTCCGAGGGCGACCGGAAATACGTGCCGGGCAGGTCCCCTTCCTGCAGGACGCGTTCAGTATGGGAGACAGAGTGATGGACCTCTGTGAAGAAAGTCCAGCATATGCCGGTATGCAGCATGGAGAGCATTTGCTCGGGAAACTACGCAGAAACAGACGCTGAAAAGGGCGGCATCCGGATGTATGGCAGAGTGGGCGCGAGAGCGTCAAGCCGGGTGGCACCGCAGGATGAAAAGAAATGATTCAGCCTGTCCCAGCAACAACTATCGTTGCGGGACAGGCTTCTTTGCGTGTAAGCAATGAGCCATGCACAGACTGTCTGACATGTGCCCGATGAGAGCCTGCGCATGTGTCCCCTGTCCTGAACGCCGGAGCATCTTATAAAGACTCACCCAATGAAAAGGAGAAAACCATGGCTGATAACAAGATTCCCTACAAAATCTATCTCAATGAAGACGAGATGCCCACCAGCTGGTATAACCTTCGCGCGGATATGAAGAACAAGCCAGCGCCGCTCCTCAATCCGGGCACGCTCCAGCCGCTGAAGGCGGAGGAACTGGCACCGATCTTCTGTGAAGAACTGGTCGCGCAGGAACTGGATGAAACGACCCCGTACATCGAGATCCCCGGAGAGATCCGCGATTTTTACAAAATGTACCGTCCCTCCCCGCTGGTGCGTGCCTATTGCCTCGAGGAGAAGCTGGGGACGCCGGCAAAGATCTATTATAAGTTCGAGGGAAATAATACGAGCGGCAGCCACAAGCTGAATTCCGCGATCGCCCAGGCCTACTATGCAAAGAAGCAGGGGCTTAAGGGCGTGACGACGGAGACCGGCGCCGGTCAGTGGGGCACCGCCCTGTCGATGGCCTGTTCCTATTTCGACCTTGACTGCAAGGTCTATATGGTCAAGGTCTCCTACGAGCAGAAGCCCTTCCGCCGGGAAGTGATGCGCACCTACGGCGCGTCTGTCGTGCCGTCTCCTTCGGAGACGACAGAAGTCGGCAGAAAGATCCTGGCGGAGCATCCCGGCACGACCGGAAGTCTCGGCTGTGCGATCTCCGAGGCGGTCGAAGTCGCGACGAAGAATCCCGGCTACCGCTATGTGCTCGGCAGTGTTCTGAACCAGGTCCTGCTGCACCAGTCCGTCATCGGCCTGGAGACAAAGATCGCGCTGGACAAGTACGGGATCAAACCGGACATGATTATCGGCTGCGCCGGCGGCGGCTCCAACCTGGGCGGTCTGATCGCTCCGTTTATGGGCGAAAAGCTCCGCGGCGAGGCGGACTACCGGATCATCGCGGTCG
>JAFWDM010000022.1 GCA_017513005.1 Lachnospiraceae bacterium | reverse complement strand
GCCACCTGGCGCAAGGCACCCTCGTCGCATTCAATGACGGCATAGCGCCTGGTCGGCCGGCCCAAAAGGTCCGCTGCCGCGGCAAATTCCGCCGTCACTCCGTAGACCAGGTTGGCCCCCGACCTGTTGGCCAGGACCTCCCTGCCCGCCCGTCTCATTGCCTCCGACAAAAAGGCGGCGGCCGTCGTCTTTCCATTCGTTCCGGTCACAAGGATGACATCCATTCCCCGGGAAACATGCTCCAGCAGGTCCCTGCGGATGACCATGGCGGCCCGGCCCGGCAGCGCTGTCCCGCCGCGCCCCAGGATGTGGAGAAGATTTCTGGTTATTTTGCAGACAGCCACGGCAGCGGCTGTTCGGACAGGCGGCAAAGGCCTGCTATTCAGGCCCCCTCTCCTGTCTTTCGGGACATTCCTGTTCACTGGGTATTCCTCTTTTCACTCTTCCGGTCACATCCGCCGGATCCTGTCGATCGCCCTGACCGTGTTTTCTTTTGATCCGAAGGCGGTCAGACGGAAATAGTGCTCTCCCGCGGGGCCGAAGCCTGAGCCGGGGGTCCCGACGACATTGGCTTTGTCGAGCAGGTAGTCGAAAAAGTCCCAGCTGGTCATCTGTCCGGGCGTCCTGAGCCAGATATAGGGCGCATTGACTCCGCCGGAGACCTCATAGCCAGCGTCCCGGAGGCCCTCATAGATATAGCGGGCATTTTCCATATAAGCAGCGATCTGGCCGCGGATCTGGCTGCGGCCGGCCTCAGTATAGACGGCCTCCCCCGCTCTCTGGACGATATAGGGGGCGCCGTTGTATTTGGTGCCGTGCCGGCGGGCCCACAGAGGCCAGAGACGTACGCCGCCTGCCTCCAGGTCTTTGGGGATCACGGTAAAGCCCAGGCGAAGGCCGGTAAAGCCCGCTGTCTTGGAGAAGGACCGGAACTCGATCGCGCAGCCCCTGGCGCCCTCGCACTCGTAGATGCTGTGGGGCACTCCCTCCTCCGAGATATAGGCCTCATAAGCCGCATCGTAGAGAATGATGGAACCGTGGCGGTTTGCATAGTCCACCCACGCCTGCAGCCGGTCTTTTTTCATGACAGCGCCCGTGGGATTGTTGGGAAAGCACAGATAGATCAGGTCGGGCACCCTGTCCTGCGGCAGGTCCGGCGCAAAGCCGTTTTCCGCCGTGCAGGGCATGTAGATGACATCCCTGTAGGCCCCCGCCTCCTCATCATAGATCCCGGTCCTGCCCGCCATGACATTGGAATCCACATAGACCGGATAGACCGGGTCACAGACCGCGATCCTATTATCAAGGCTGAAGATCTCCTGAATATTGCTGCAGTCGCACTTGGCTCCGTCAGACACAAAGATCTCGTCAGGAGAAATATCACAGCCCCGGCTCCTGTAATCGAACTCCGCGATCTTCTCCCGGAGAAAAGCATAACCCAGGTCGGGCGCATAACCTCTGAAGGTATCAGCTGCCCCCATCTCGTCTACGGCCGCGTGCAGGGCCCGGATGATTTCCGGCGCCAGCGGCTGCGTCACGTCCCCGATCCCCAGCCTGATCACTTCCGCCTCCGGGTGGGATCTCTGATAGGCGCCCACCTTCTGGGCGATCGCGGAAAACAGATAGTTTCCCGGGAGCCGCAGGTAATTTTCATTTGCTTTTGCCATGGTTCGAATATCTCCTCTCCTTTCATTTCGTCCACGCTGACGTATGCCTGAGAGCTACGCTCTCATCGGACGTTTGTCATCCTGTCCGCGCATGGCTTTTTTTGCAATTCGCCATGCCGGCATCACGTAAACGCTTTGCGTTCACGTGATGTCACGGCATTCGCCGTACCCTTCCTCCTCACAAACTTCTTTCCAGTTCCCGGAGCCGGGCACGGAACATCTCCCACAGAAGATCCGACTCAAACCACTCCCGCTGTACCTCACAGATCTGATTGAGCCCGACTTCTCTTACCCCATGTCTGGCTGCCTCCAGCTGGCTAATCGGTTGATCTGAGGTCAGGCACCTGCCGCCCTCGATCTTATCATAGGCGAGAAAGGACTTGTTAAAATCCATAAGCGGATAGAGTCTGACCGGCAGATTTGTCTGATTATCGATCCAGAATCCCCAGTTTCCCCAGTGGCGGTCCATGTTGCCGATCAGATAGTCTATGATATTCATCATGTGATAACTGTAGGCATCATATTTTTCTACCATCTCCATTCGGCTGGTATCATGATTGACAGCATAGATCTCCACATATTCCATCGGAACGATACTTCTGTCCGGGGAGGTGATCAGACGGCTCATCGTTACCTTTGTTCCCTGATAGAGAGCCGGCTCATAGAAGACCTGTTCCACATCAAAACACCTTGCGATCCTGCTGGCGAGCAGCTCTGCATTTACATCCCGTTCCCCGCCGTCCTTAAGCAGGTAGAACTGCCCGTCTCTTCTGATCCAGGCCTTGGGTACAGCTCCCTGCGTGGAAACATCTCCCGCGGTATCTGCAGGTTTCAGGAGTTCGGCATTTTCCACCGTCAGGTTTTTCCCAAGGAGGCTGACATCTACAAATGCATCTGACAGGGAGTGCGCATACAGATTCAGTTCGGAGAAGGTCACTGCTTCTCCCTTTTTCCGGGTCCAGAAAACATCAGTCAGAGTGACACAGTGGTAGGACAGCGCTATTTGTGCCCGGTCTTTGTCTGTCACCGCCTGCGTCGCTCCGATGGCATTGAGCACTTCCTTGGCATAGACTCTGTCAAGGGTGAGCACGCGAGTCGCGCACCAGTAATAAAAATTAGAGAGATTGTTGATCCTGGCGGAAATGTCCTCCTCTTCCTCCAGATAGAGATTGTAGGGAAGAAAACCCGGCTCTGCAATACGGCAGATTCCATCAGAATCGATCACAGCCACAGGACTTTCCAGATGCATGATTTCATAAACCCATCCCATCCTTTTCTCCTCATTCCCGCATGTCGAAACAATAGTAAACGTAAACGCATCTTTGTCGTTCACTATATTATTTCTCCTGCCGCTCAATCGCGCAGGTGTGTGTTTTTTCTTTCTCATCATAATTGATTCCGATGAGAAGCATGCTGCCTTTGTAATGCTGCAGGCTGTCAAAGTACTGTTTCTGCCGAATCTGATCCAGGGCGCTGTCGGTGCAGTCATTCCGCTTCAGTTCAATGACCATGGCAGGGTCGCCCCGATACAGAGGAATGAATACGACGTCCGCGAATCCCTTGCCTGTAGTCATTTCCTTTATGACGGTGTAGCGGATCAGGGCATAGATGAAGGCCAGATAGATCGCACTCTGCAGGGCATCCTCGTTGTTGTAGCTGCGGTTGGAGGCGACGTGGATATGACTGACATCCAGCGCCTTTGCGACAGCCTCCGCATTGCCGGCAGCTGTCTTTGCAAGAAGTTCCCTGGAAGACTGAATGATCGCATTGGTCACAGCATATTCCGGCTCCGCTTCAATCGCATTGAACCATTCCTGCCGCACCTCGAAATTGGGGATCCTGCAGGTTCCATCCTCCACGTCATGAAATATATTAATATTGTTGATATTCATTCAAATATTTTAATATAATATATTACTTCGATGTTCAATGCGGTTTACGCCACATTTACTACAGCCGGGTGTAACGCGCACCCTCTATCCCATTTGACTG
>JAFWDM010000021.1 GCA_017513005.1 Lachnospiraceae bacterium | reverse complement strand
GAGCGGGGTCAAAGACCATCCGGGTGCCCCCGCTGTCCCGCAGGGACTCGCTCTCACCTGCCCCGGAGCTGCCGCTGCCGCGCAGGGACTCTGCCGGCTCCGTCCCGGAGCTGCCACTGCCACGCAGGGACTCGCTCTCACCTGCCCCGGAGCTGCCGCTGCCACGCAGGGACTCTGCCGGCTCCGTCCGGGAACTGCGGCCTTCCCGGTGCAGGTCTCCTCTCTCCATCCAGGCCAGGCTGCGGGAGATGTACAGGCGCGCCGGGATGCCGTTCTCCATATAGGTAAACAGCCAGCCTCCGCCGTCTGCCGTGCAGATGGCGTGGTGCAGGGCTGTGTTTTCCTGTGTATTTCCCTCCGGATCCGTCTGTTTCCCGGAGATGGAAAGGCGGACCGTCCGCGACGGTCCGCTGTTTTTGTCTGTGCGCATCATTCTTCCTCACAGGACATTCATCGTTACAGTTCACGCCCTATCGAGGGAATGAACTGTGACTTGCGTTCGCCCGTGCTAAATTCGCTTCGCGATATGGGGAACAAACTTGCTCCGCAAGTTTGTCAACGCCGCTCAACTCGGGTTTTTCGCGAAAAGCCGCGAAAAACACCTCGAGGCTTCAGGTGGGTCTGAACTTTAACCATTCATCTTATTAGAGAGTGGTTCCGCGGAGTAGTGATAGATGTCGATCTTCTCCGCCGCCAGGATGCCGTATTTGATGATGGAGTTGGCAAACTGGCGGAACTGCCCCGCCATGTCGCTGACGTAGAAACGGTACTGCGGCACGCCGGTGCCCAGCGGGGGCCTGTTTTCTGCCAGAAGAGACATCTCCCCCAGCATGCTGCGCAGCTCCACGGCTGTCTCGTAGGCCGGATTGATGAGGGTGACGTCTTCGCCAGCTGCCCTCCCGATCGTCTTCCGGATCAGCGGGTAGTGTGTGCAGCCCATGATCAGCGTGTCGATCCGGCTGTCCAGCAGGGAGGCCAGATAGCGCCTGGCGATCTCATCCGTCACCGGATCCTCCCACAGGCCCTCCTCCACGAGAGGGACAAAAAGCGGGCAGGGCTGGCCGAACACCTCCGCGGAGGGCATGATCTGCCGGATATATTCTGTATAGGTGCCGCTGGAGATCGTCGCCTTTGTGCCGATGACCCCGATCCTGCCGTTCCTGGTGCAGGCGGCGGCCGTCTTCGCCCCCGGCCGGATCACACCGATCACGGGAACGGGGCACTCCTTCTCGATCTCCGGGAGCGCCAGGGCGCTGGCGGTGTTGCAGGCGACCGCGATCGCCTTGACATTCTGCTCCAGCAGAAACCGCACGATCTGGCGCGAGTACCGCGTCACGGTCTCCCTGGATTTTCCGCCGTAGGGCACCCGGGCCGTGTCCCCGAAATACACGATCCTCTCATTTGGCATCTGCCGCATGATCTCCCGCGCGACGGTCAGCCCCCCTATGCCGGAATCAAATACGCCGATCGGCAGGTCTGCGTGCAGTTCTCTGTTCGTCTCCATGACCACCTGTCTGCTGCAAAAGCCGATCGCGGTGCTGCAGACCACAGACGGTCCGCGTAAGAGCATGGCAATCGACTTTTATCACGTTTGTGGGGCCGGAAAGTCCGGCAAACCCGTTTACTGCGTCTTCCGGATCTGCTCGAGGATGAAGTCCCTCTGACGCTCGATGTGCTCCCGCGCGATCCTCGAGGCCGTCTCCGAATCTCCTTCCAGGATCGCCTTGCAGATCTCCCGGTGCTCCGCGATAAGTTCCTCGTAGTGCAGGTCGTCCCGGATGTATTCATAGCGGAAGCGGTAGATCGTATCCGCGAGCCCCGTCAGTACCTGGTCCAGCCGCTTGTTGCGGGCAGCCCTGGCTATGATGTCGTGAAACCTGACATCACTCTCCGCGATCTCCTGTTCGTCCCCGGTCCTGGTACTGTGTTCAAAGGCCTCCCTGGCCCTCAGCAGTTCCTTCTTTTCCTCTTCCGAGATCCTCCTGCTGGCGAGGGACGCGCACAGCTGATCCAGCGCGCTGCGCACCTCCATGACATCCCGCAGGTCTCCCTCCGTGATCCTGGCGACCCGCGCGCCGCTTCCGGGGGTAATGGTCACCAGTCCCTCAAGCTCCAGCTTTCGGATGGCCTCCCTGATCGGCGTGCGGCTGGTACCCAGGATCTTCCCCAGGCGGACCTCCGTAAGGCGCTCTCCCGGATGAAGCTTCCCGGTCAGGATCAGTTTCCGGAGTGTCAGAAAAGCTGTCTCCCGAAGGGGGATCGACTGCTGGTCATCCAGTGCGGGCATCGCCTCGGGAATGGCTGACAGGAATTCCTTCTCATTCTGTTTTTTCTTTTTCTGCTCAGGCATACACCCCTCCATCTGCAGTCAGAATACTGCCTGTAGACACAGTTTATCAGGTCTGTTTGGGTCCTTTTGATCTCGCCCTTATCCCACCGGCCTGCAGACAAAAACCTGACACTCTGCTGCATCCTCCGTCCGCAGAAAGGCTCCCCGGGCCTTTTCCGCTTCCTGTAACGATTGAAACACTGCAAATACACTGGGGCCGCTCCCGCTCATCATGGCAGCGAGCGCACCCTCTTTTATAAAAAAGTCTTCGATCCTGCCGATGACAGGAAGACTTCCCCCCGTAACAAGTTCCAGGACATTCTCACATCTTGACAAAAGCCCCTGCAGGTCATTGTGCCTGAGCGCCTTGATCTGTCCGTCTATATCGGGATGATGATATTCCCCGAGGGCATCCAGGGCCCGGTAGACCTGCGCCGTGGACGCTCCCGCCTGCGGTTTTACGAGCACGATGGCACAGGAAGGCATGGGCGGAAGGGGCGTGAGCCTCTCTCCGATCCCCTCCGCAAGCTTTGTCCCACCCGCAATGCAGTAGGGTATATCCGCGCCCAGACGCACGGCGAGCTTCATCAGTTCCTCGTCAGGCACCTGCGGCAGCAGCAGGTCGCGTACCGCAAGAAAGGCTGCCGCGGCATCCGTACTGCCGCCAGCAAGTCCCGCCGCGACCGGGATCCGCTTCGTGAGCCGGACCTCCACGTCCGCGGACAGGCCGAAGTGCTCCATCATCACGCGCACAGCGCGGCAGATCAGGTTCTCCTCCCCCGCCGGAGAGAGGCCGCTCTCATCATAGAGTGCGATGCGGCTTTTGCCCTCTGCATCCTGTCCTGGCTCTGCGGCACAGCCTTCCCCTGCTGTATCCTGTCCGGGCTCTGCGACACAGCCTTGATCTGCATCCGCCGCCTTCTCTGTGACTGTAAAGTGCAGTGTATCATGCAGGTCGATCTGCTGCATGATCATGCGCAGCAGATGGTAGCCGTCTTCCCGGACGCCTGTCACGTCCAGGCCGAGATTGATCTTTGCGTATGCTTCCCTGGTCGTTGTCTTTTTCATTCCGCTCTGGTCCCGTGGCGGTCTGCCACGATCAGTGTTTTATAGTATCTGTTATTTCACGATCCCGGTGAGGGACGAGACATCTTCGACCCCGTGTGAACTGCACCACTCCTCCATGCCGCGGACCACCCGTACCGTGGTATAGGGGTCGTGGAAATTCATGGCACCGACCGCGACTGCAGAAGCGCCTGCCATCATGAATTCGATCGCATCCTCCGCCGTGGCGATCCCGCCCATCCCGATCACGGGGATGGAGACCGCCTGCGCCGCCTGCCAGACCATGCGCACGGCGACCGGCTTGACGGCAGGTCCCGACAGACCGCCGGTCTTATTGGCGAGGACGAACTGTCTGCGCTCGATGTCGATCTTCGCACCTGTGATCGTATTGATCAGGGAGACCGCATCCGCGCCTCCCGCCTCCGCTGCCCGCGCCATTTCGGCGATGTCCGTCACGTTCGGCGTCAGCTTCATGATCACCGGCTGTGCCGCCTCTTTTTTGATCTTCTCCGTGATGTCATACAGGGCATCAGGATTCTGGCCGAAGGCAATGGCTCCCTCTTTTACATTCGGGCAGGAGACATTGATCTCCAGCATATCCACCGCTTCCGTCTGCAGGCGCCGGACGACTTCGAGATATTCCTCCACGCTCTTTCCGCAGACATTGACGATGACCTTTGTATCTATATTTTTCAAAAATGCCAGGTCGCGCTCAATGAAGACGTCGATCCCCGGATTCTGCAGACCGATCGCATTGAGCATGCCGGCGCTGACCTCTGCCACGCGGGGGGCGGGGTTGCCCGGCCAGGGCACATTGGAGACCCCCTTGGTCACTACACCGCCCAGGAGGGAGAGGTCGATGAACTCCGCATACTCCATGCCGGACCCAAATGTGCCTGACGCCGTCAGAACAGGATTTTTAAAAGTCACGCCCGCGATCGTCACGGACATATCCGGTTTACTCATAGTCGTAGTGATGACCTCCATCTGTACAAATCTCTCAAATACTGTCCGGCAGGACCGGAGTTTTACAGTTCCACGTCCTCCGCGGCATAATAATCGGGTTTTTACAGCTCCACGTCCTCCGCGGCAAAAAACCGGGCTTTTACAGCTCCACGTCCTCCGCGGCAAAAAAACGGGCTTTTACAGCTCCACATCCTCCGCGGCAAAGACCGGACTTTTACAACTCTACATCCTCTGCGGCAAAGACCGGGCCCTCGACGCACACGCGGGCGTTGTTCACCTGCGAGTGTTCGTCCTTTTTCGTCGTCTTTGCGACACAGCCCAGGCACACGCCCACACCGCAGGCCATCCGTTCCTCCAGGGAAAGGAAGGCGGGGATCTTCTCCCGGTCTGCATACTGTTTCACGGCGCGCAGCATGGGCAGCGGGCCGCAGGCACAGATGACGTCCGCCCGGATCCCCTGCTCCCGCACGGCATCCAGGACATTTCCCTTTGTGCCGATACTGCCGTCCTCCGTGGCCACACAGACCGCATCGGCACAGGCCTCCATCTCTTCCTTTAAAAAGAGAGCCCGGTCCCGATACCCTAAAACGGCGGTCACTTTCGTATCCGCGCCGCGCTCCGCGGCACTGCGCAGGGCCTGCGCCAGCCCCAGCATGGGCGGGATCCCGATCCCGCCGCCCAGAAGCAGCACATGCCTGCCGGCGAGCAGATCCATATCATAGCCATTGCCCAGGATCCCCAGCATCTGCAGGCGGTCCCCCTGCCGGAGGGTGGTAAAGGACCGTGTCCCTCTGCCCGCGACGCGATAGACAAAGCGGAGCGCCCGGCGCGCCGGATTCCATCCGCAGATACTGATCGGCCGCATGAGCAGCATGTCGCCGCCCTGCGGATAGAGACCGCAGAACTGCCCGGGCTTCACATCATCCGGTGCGTCCTCTGGTGTATATGCAAGTTCCATCGACCAGATCTCCGGCGCCAGCATGCGGCTGTCCAGGACGGTCATCTCTGTTTTTTTCTTCATATCTGCGATTCGTGACCTCCGTTCACGGACTTCTTCATGAATGGATCGGTTCCCGGCTGTTTTCATGAATGGATCAGTTCCCGGTTTCTGGCATAGGTTTCCGCGATGATAGTTCTCACTCTCTCCGGGAGCTCTTTGATCTCTTCGCGGCTCATGGAAGCAGTCTCGATCGGGGTGCCGAATTCGATCACCACCGGGGCCCTTTTCAACCTGGGAAAATGATCCTCGAGCACATCCCCCATGCCCACGATCGTCACCGGTACGACGGGAGCCTTTGCCTTTGTGGCGATCTTGAAGCTCCCCGCGTGGAAGGGCAGAAGTTCTCCCTCCACCTTGCCCCGGGTCCCCTCCGGAAATATCAGCATGGTCTGCCCGCCCTTGACATACTCGATCGCCTTCAGGATGACCTTGAGTCCCTGCCGGTTGTCCTTCCTGTCAAGGAAGAGGCATCGGATATCCCGCATCTGCATACGCAGAAGGGGAATCTTTTCCAGTTCTATCTTGGCAATGACGCCGACCGGCACCGGGATCAGCGACAGGCACAGGACGATATCCAGAAGGCTCCTGTGATTGCAGACAAAAAGCGCCGCACGGTCCGTCAGGATATTTTCCTTTCCGATCACGGTCGCTTTTCCGCCGCCCATCAGCCAGACCAGGCGCATTCCCTGCCGGACATAGCTGCTACGCATCCGCAGACAGGCCTTTTCATCAAATTTGCCGACGACCCACGTAACCGCGTGCACCAGCACGCCGACCAGAAGCGCTGCGACGAGAACGATCACCGTCAGCAGCAGACGAATCACCCACATAATCGTGTCAGGTTTCCTTTCCTTAAACCGAATGGTCTTATTAAACGGTCTTATTAAATGGTCTTATTGAATACTCTTTTTTCTTCAAAAAAATAATAAGAAACAGGCTTTATCGAAGCATAGTATACCACAAGTGTACTACAAAATAAATGCCGTTTCTCCCGAACGCGGTGGAGTCTAACGGAATCACATTATTCATGGACATTCAGGCCGGTTTTATTTACACTGTAAGCGTACATGCCTCTTTCGCGCGGACCGCTCCCGGTCCGCCGCACCCGCAAGCCCGACAGGAGGAATCTTACCTATGCTTCTGATCAAAAATGTATATCTCTATGACCCTGCATCCGGCACTGAGGGAAAAACCGACATCCTGACCGGAGGCGGACGCTTTGTGAAGATCCGCCCCGGGATCAGTGCCAATGAAGCCCGGGGAATCGCCGGCAGGGCCGCGGATTCTCCTGCAGGGGAATCATCCCCGGCGGACACAGAGGACCTGCAGATTCTGGACGCAGAGGGTCTCTGCGCAGCCCCGGGTTTTGTGGACACGCACGCGCATTTCCGGGATCCCGGCTTCACGTATAAGGAAGATCTGCACACAGGGGCCTTGTCCGCCGCAAAAGGCGGATATACCAGCATCATCCTGATGGCAAACGTAAAACCCGCCGTGGACTGTGTCCCTGTCCTCTCCGATATTCTGGCACGCGGCCAAAAGGAGAAGATCCATCTCTACAGCTGCGCCAATGTCACAAAGGGCATGCAGGGGGCAGAGGTCGTCGATTTCGAGGCGCTCGCAGCCGCAGGCGCCGCCGGCTTTACGGATGACGGGCTCCCGATCATGGATCCGGAGATCCTCCGGGAAGCGCTCCGCTATGCCGCCCGCGCAGGACTCCCGGTGAGCCTGCACGAAGAGGACAGGACCCTGATCACGGAAAACGGCATAAACGGCGGCGGCGCCGCCGCAAAGGCACTGGGACTTACAGGATCCCCCCGCGAGGCGGAATACACCCTCATCGAACGCGATGTGGCACTCGCCGTGGAAGCGATGGCCCCCCTCTGCATCCAGCATATTTCCACCAGAGAGGGCGTAGAGCTGGTCCGGCAGGCGCGGCGCAAAAACCCGCGCATCCATGCGGAGGCGACCCCGCACCACTTTTCCCTGACGGAGGAGGCCCTTCTCGAAAAAGGCACGCTGGCCAAGGTCAATCCGCCCCTGCGCACAGAAGCGGACCGCCTCGCCATCATCGACGGCCTGCGGGACGGCACCATCGATCTGATCGCCACCGACCATGCCCCGCACACCATGGAGGAGAAGGGCCAGGTGTTCGTGAAGGCCCCCAGCGGCATGATCGGACTGGAAACCGCTTTCTCCCTGGGGCTCAAAAATCTCGTGCAGCCCGGTCATCTCACCATGCAGCAGTTTCTCGCCTGCCTGACCTGCAGCCCGGCGGATTTCTACCACCTGCCCGCAGGACGGGTCTGCGAAGGCGCGCCCGCCGACCTCGTGCTCTTTGACAGAGAAGCCTCCTGGACCGTGCAGAGCCCCTTCGCCTCTAAAGCCTCGAATTCCCCCTTCCTCGGGGAGACTCTGCCCGGCGTGGTGCACTATACGATCGCGGGAGGCAGGATCGCGTACCAGATAGGGTGACAACAGGGGACGGTTCTTTTTGTCACACGCCACGTGTGTGACAAAAAGAACCGTCCCCTTTGTCACCCCCTTTGTCACCGTCAGCGCAGGATCTTTGCCATCCTGACGAGCAGTCCCTCGGTCTCCTGCAGGAGCCGCTCTTCATCCCGGATGGTGCTTCCGGAGACCGGATAGGACAGTGTGAACTGGGGGGTGCCTTTCGCCGTGAAGGTCAGGCGGCCCCTGTACATTTTGACGAGCTGGGGGATATTTTCCACGCGCAGTCCCTTTGCCTTTGCGTCCGGGACGGCGCGGAGGGTCCCGCCGCTGCCGGTCAGGTCCGTGATGTTGAGCCTGGAGGCGACGGACCGGATGAGGGCGACGCGCAGGAGGTTCTGCGCCGGCAGGGGGATCTCGCCGAAGCGGTCCAGCAGTTCCTCCCGGACATCCTCGACGTCCGCCGCGCTGTCGATCTGGGCAATGCGCTTGTAGATCTCCAGCTTCTGCTCCTCATTGACGATATAGGTCTCCGGCAGAAAGGCGTCCGCGAGAAGGTTTACGGTGGTATGTTTTTCCTCCTCCGCTTCCTCCCCCTTCGCCTTGCGGACGGCGCCTTCGAGGAGCTTGCAGTAGAGGTCATAGCCGACGGCCGCCATGTGTCCGTGCTGGACCCGTCCCAGGATGCTACCCGCGCCCCGGATCTCCAGGTCCCGCATGGCGATGCGGTATCCGCTCCCCAGATCTGTAAATTCCCGGATCGCCGCCAGGCGCTTTTCCGCGACATCCCGCAGGATCTGTCCCCTGCGGTACATAAGGAAGGCATAGGCGGTCCTGCCGGTCCGCCCGACCCTTCCCCGCAGCTGGTAGAGCTGGGACAGGCCGAGCCTGTCCGCGTCGCTGATGATGATCGTATTGACATTGGAGATGTCCAGGCCGGTCTCGATGATCGTCGTCGAGACCAGGACGTCGATCGCGCCGCTGATGAAGTCGTACATGATCTCCTCGAGCTCGGTCTCCTTCATCTGTCCGTGGGCAAAGGTGACTCTGGCCTGCGGCACCAGCTGCTGCACCTCCAGGGCGGCGCGGGCGATATCGTTCACCCGGTTGTGGACATAGTAGACCTGCCCGCGGCGGGACAGTTCTCTGCTGATCGCCTCGCGCACCAGTTCCTCGTTATATTCCATCACGTAGGTCTGGATCGGAAGCCGGTCCTGGGGCGCCTGTTCCAGAACGCTCATGTCCCGGATGCCCACCATGCTCATGTGGAGAGTCCGCGGGATGGGTGTCGCGGAAAGGGTCAGGACGTCCACATCCTCTTTCAGTTTCTTGATCTTTTCCTTGTGGGTGACCCCGAACCGCTGCTCCTCATCCACGACCAGAAGTCCCAGGTTTTTAAATTTCACATCTTTTGACAGGAGGCGGTGGGTGCCGATGATGATATCGACCGTGCCTCTCTCCAGGTCATGGATCGTCTTTTTCTGCTCCTTTGCCGATTTAAAACGGGACAGGTAATCGATATTGACCGGGAAGCTGTGCATGCGCTCCGAAAAGGTATTGAAGTGCTGCTGGGCCAGGATCGTGGTCGGCACCAGGACCGCCACCTGCATGCCCTCCTGGACCGCCTTAAAGGCAGCCCGGACCGCGATCTCCGTCTTTCCGTATCCCACGTCGCCGCAGATCAGGCGGTCCATAATCTTCCCGCTCTCCATATCCCGTTTGGTATCCTCGATCGCCGCGAGCTGGTCCTCTGTCTCCTGATAGGGAAACATCTCCTCGAGCTCCCGCTGCCAGACAGTGTCTTTTCCGTAGACATGTCCCTGTCTGGCCTGACGCTTTGCGTAGAGTTCGACCAGGTCATCCGCGACCTCCTCCACGGCCTTCTGTACCTTGCCGCGTGTGTGGCTCCACTCCTGGGTCCCGAGTTTGTTCAGCTTCGGCTTCTTCGCGCCCTCCGCCGCCGCATATTTCTGCAGGACGGACAGGTCTGTGGGCATCACATACAGCGTTCCGCCTGCACCGTACTCGATCTTCAGATAATCGCGGGCGACATGGTCGACCTCGATCTTTTCCACGCCCCTGTAGATACCGATCCCGTAATGCTCGTGGACGACATAGTCTCCCACCTTGAGCTCGGAGAAATTGCGGATCTGGTCCCCGCCGTCATAGCGCAGGGCCCGTTTTTTCCGGGTCTGGTCCTCACCGAAGATCTCCGCCTCCGTCAGGATCGTGTAATTGATCTCCGGATAAGAAAAGCCCTTCCGCATGCGTCCCGCCGTCGTCATGATATCGCCTGGCGCCAGCTCCTTCGTGGGATTTTCTTTATAAAAAGCCGTGACATCGTCTGCTGTCAGCTCCTCCGCCAGGCGTTTTGCCCGGGTGCGGGAGGGAGATACGATGACGACACGCCCCTTTTTTCTCCTGGACCGGTACAGTTCCTCCCGGAGCGTCTCATAATCCATCCCGGACAGGGAGGCATCCCGCGCGTGGATCTGCACGACGTCGTCAAAAATGACAGAGTACCGGCTTTCGCCGGCATCCTCTCTCTCAGATCCTGCTCCCGCCGGTCCCCATGCCCCTGCCGGAGAAGCCCCGGGCGCCGGGCCGGCCGCGCCCATGAAGGAAGAAGGCAGGGAAGCGGCAGACTCCGCCCCGGGGTCCGGCAATGTGATCACCGCCCGGCGGTGGTCCGCCGCCCCGGACAGGACGGCAAAACCGATCCGCCGGTATTTTTCCAGCCCGGCGATCACCTCCGGTGTCTCCCGCAGCAGGTCCATCTGTCCCGGGAGCACATAGCCCTTCTCCGCCCGGGAGATCATGCTCTCCCTGAACTCTGTCTCGACTGCGCGCGCATGCTGCAGGACCCGCAGGGGCTCATCGATCGCCACGAGCGTCTGTTCCCGGGCAAAGAGGTCGAGCAGGCCCTCGGTCATGGGATAAAAGTAGTGGATGAAGCTCTCCAGTCCGGAAAAGACATGGAGGTCCCGCGCCTCCTCCGTGATCCTCGCGATCTCCTGCTCCAGCCGGTGCGCCGCCTCCGGATCCCCCTTTTCACGAAATCCTCCGCTGACCTTCGCCGCCTCTTTTTTCATCCGGCCCAGTCCGTCGAAAAGGCGCCTGTTGTCCAGGATCATCTCCGACGCCGGGAAGACCCGGATATACTCCAGCTGCTCCACAGACCGCTGGCTGAGCACGTCGAAGCTCCGGATCGTCTCCACCTCATCTCCCCAGAGCTCGATCCGGAAGGGATTGTCCTGGGTCTGGTCAAAAATATCCAGGATGTCGCCGCGCACCGCAAACTGCCCCGCGCGCTCCACCTGGTAATTCCGCTCATAGCCCATGGCAGTCAGCTTTGCCGTGGCAGCGGCGAGGTCCAGGTTGTCTCTGCGCCCGATCCCGAGGACGCTGTCCTGCAGGACCCGGACCGGCACCTGTGGTGTCAGCAGTGCCGAAAAGGTGGTGACCACTGTAACAGGTTTTTTCTCCAGGATCCGTCTCAGACACCGGAGCCTCTCCCTGTCAATCTCCCCGCCGCGCAGATCAGCCTGGTAGAAGATCAGGTCACGGGCCGGAAACACTGCCACGTTTTTATCATAGAACTGACAGTCCTGGGCGATCTCCCGCGCCCGCAGGTCGCTGAAGGTGATCACGAGCCGGAACCGCGCGCCCGCCGCGAGGCTGTCCTCCCGGCACAGGGCGTAGAGAAGGTGGGCCTTCTGCGGGTCGACGCAGCTGTCCGCCAGAACACTTCCGCCCTCCGCTATTCTATTTTTCAGATCCTTATATGCTTCCAGTTCCCGAAGCGGCGCCGCAAATACATCCATTCCTTTAACCCGATCTTAGTCTCAGCCAAAATTTTGTCACAAAAAAGCTTCGTTCTCCGCCGCCGGGGCACTTCCCTGCGCGGCGGGCGTCTTCTCTCCTGCTCCCTGGGCGTCTTCCTGCGCGGCAGGGTCCCTGCGGGGGCGTTTCTCCTTTTTCTTTCTCGGGGTATTATAGCGGTTCATAGCCAGGTCCACGCCGTCCGTCACGATACAGGCCACCGCGTCCGCCGCCTTGGAGACCGCCTCCTCCATGATCTTTTTCTCCTGTGCGGAAAAATGTCCGAGCACATAGTCCGCGAGATCGTAGTCCGGGTCCGGCTTGGCGCCGACGCCCACACGGATCCTGGGAAAATCCGTTGTCCCCAGGTGCTGCACAATATTTTTGAGGCCGTTGTGGCCGCCGGCGCTTCCCTTTTTGCGCAGGCGCAGCCGCCCCGCCTCCAGGTCGATGTCGTCCGAGATGACGACCAGGTCCAGGGCCGGATCAGCCTTGTAGTAATGCACGATCTCCTGCACCGCCTCCCCGCTGAGGTTCATATAGGTCAGGGGCTTTACGAGGATCACCTTCCTGTCCCCGATCCTCCCCTTCCCGATCATCGATTTTCCGAAGCGGTCAGGGCCTCCGATGTGGAAGCGGTCCACCAGCTCGTCAATGACATCGAAGCCGACGTTGTGGCGCGATCCGTCGTATTTCCTTCCCGGGTTTCCCAGTCCCACTATGATAAAATATGGTTCCATCTGTTCTCTCCGCCTTACGCCCGCCGTAAGCCATGCTGCCTGATCAGTCGTTACTGTCCGCGCCCCCTGAAAGGACGCAGGCAAAGCTTCGCCTTGCTTTAACGCGCCGCATCACTCCTGCGGTTTTTTCTTATTTTTCTTAGAAATGTAACTGTTCAGCAGCCCCATATTGCAGGTATATGCACCTGCAATCCCTGGCTGACAGAGGCGCTTCGCGCCGACAGACCGTTTTACGGTCTGCTGTCCGCCCCCGCAGGAATGTGCCTCATTTGTCCAAAATGAAAGCATTTTGTCCTGCATGATGCCCATTCCTGCGGGGTGCTGAACAGATACATGGAAATATAGAAAAAGAGGGCGCCATGACGCCCCCCTCTTCGGATATGCACTGCCGGATCCCCCGGGATCCGGGCAGCTGTGTTTCTGTCGTGGTCTATGATGTTGCCTGATGTATACACTATGCTGTCGGCCCTGCAGCCCCATCCTGATCCTGTGCGCTCTCTTCGAGGAGCACACTCTCTTCGTAGCTTTTTAAAATGATCGATTCCAGCATATTCCTCGTCTCGGAATTGATCGGGTGCGCGATGTCTCTGTATTCTCCGTCAGCGGATTTCTTGCTGGGCATTGCAATGAACAGGCCCTTTTCTCCTTCGATCACTTTAATATCGTGGACGACGAATACATTGTCAATCGTGATGGAAACGACTGCTCTCATCTTGCCATCTCTTGCAATCCTTCTAACTCTTACATCTGTAACATGCATAGCGTTCTCCATTTCTAAATGGTATAACGTTCGCCTTTCTCCTCTACGATCTGTATACCATTTTCACCTCTGTAACAGGAATTAGACTGAATGGTGCCGCCGCTTTCCACGATGCAGTTCTCTATGATTGTATTGTCTCCGATGTACACATCATTCAAAATTAAAGAATTCCTAATTACGCAATTATTGCCAACATAAACCTGCTGGAACAGTATAGAATTCTCTACCGTGCCATTGACGATACAGCCGCTCGAAAGCAGACTGTTTCTGATATTAACGCCTACATTGTACTTCGCCGGGGGAAGGTCCGCAGCGCGGGAATGAACCTCCGGATACTGCCGGAAAAAGTAGTCCCTGATCTCCGGCCGGAGGAAATCCATGTTCGTCCGGTAATAATCCTCGACCGACGCGATGTTGGCCCAGTATTCCTTCAGGCGGTATCCGTAGATCTTCTTCAGTCCCCTGTAGCGGATCAGGATATCCTGCACGAAATCATACCGGTTCTCCTCAGCGCATTTCTCGAGCAGCTCGATCAGGAGCCTCCTGCGGATCACATACACGCCGCAGGAAATGGTGTTGTATTCCGGTGCCAGTGGTTTCTCAATAAAATCCTGGATACGGTCCTCTTCATCCATGCGGACGGTCCCGTACCGCTCCACATTGAAGGTCTCCGGCATATCCTTGACGACTACCGTGATATCCGCTCTCTTATCGACATGCCAGGTCAGGACCTTGTTGTAATCCATTTTGTACACACAGTCCCCTGAAGCGATGACCACATAGGGTTCATGCGATGTCTTCAGAAAGCTGATATTCTGGGCGATCGCGTCCGCCGTCCCTCTGTACCAGTTGCTGTCCGCATCTGCAAAAGAAGGCGTGAACAGAAACAGACCTCCCTGTTTCCGTCCGAAGTTCCACCATTTTGAGGAAGCCAGATGCTCGTTGAGGCTTCGTGAGTTGTATTGTGCCAGTACCGCTACCTTCTGGATGCGGGAATGTTCCATGTTGCTGAGCGCAAAGTCAATACTGCGGTAACTTCCCGCCACCGGCATTGCGCAGACCGCTCTGTTTTTTGACAACTCCTTTAACCGTTTGCTGTTGCCGCCTGCCAGAATGATGCCGATCGCTCTCATGCCTTAACCTCCTTTTCCAGGGTTCTGCCGCTGGCAAGCTGTCCGCCGGGGTAGTCCTCCGGCGTCGTCCGTCCGCTGATCATGACATTTTTGCCGATCCGGACGCCTGCGGGGATCTCCGTATTCTCACCGATCGTGACAAGGCCTTCGCAGTAGATGTCCGGCCTCGTGTCGTTGGGCACTTCCTCCCCCTCTCCGAGGACCGCCCCGTCTCCGATGACCGAATTTTCCGCACAGATGACCTTGTCCAGCACACAGCCCTCTCCGATGACTGCGCCGTTCATGATGATGGAATTGCGGATCACACTTCCCGCACCGACAGTGACATCGCAACCGATCACGGAGCTGTACACTTTGCCGTAGATCTCCGTTCCCTCACCGGCGATCGTCCTCTCTATGACGCTTTCCGGCCCGAAAAACTGCGGTGTGATCGATGTGCTCTTTGTATAGATCTTCCAGTACTCCTCGTACAGGTTGAACTCCGGTACGATGTCGATCAGTTCCATGTTCGCTTCCCAGTAGGAAGTGAGCGTGCCGACATCCTTCCAATAACCGTTGAACTCGTATGCGTAAAGAGGCGCGCCCTTTTCCCTGCAATAGGGAATGACATGCTTGCCGAAATCCAGTCCGGCTTCGTCCCTGTTCGCCAGAAGGGCCTCCTTCAGCGTCTCCCAGTTGAAAATATAGATCCCCATGGACGCGAGCGTGCTGCGGGGATGAGCGGGCTTCTCCTCGAAATCCGTGATCCTGCCGTCCTCGTCCGTGATCATGATCCCGAAGCGGGTCGCCTCCTCCAAAGAGACAGGCATGACCGCGATGGTGACCTCCGCGCCGTTCTCCTTGTGGGACTCCAGCATCGCCTCATAGTCCATCTTGTAGATATGGTCTCCGGAGAGGATCAGGACATAGTCCGGGTGAAAACTCTCCATGTACTCAATGTTCTGATAGATCGCATTTGCCGTCCCGGTATACCACTCCGTGTTCTGGATCTTCTCATAGGGTGACAATACCGTGACGCCGCCGACATTCTTATCCAGATCCCACGGGATCCCGATTCCTACGTGCGCGTTCAGTCGAAGGGGCATATACTGCGTGAGCACGCCCACTGTGTCGATTCCCGAGTTGATACAGTTGCTGAGCGGGAAATCAATAATCCTGTATTTTCCGCCAAAGGAGACCGCGGGCTTTGCAACATCAGATGTCAGAATGCCAAGACGGCTGCCCTGCCCCCCTGCAAGGAGCATGGCGATCATTTCCTTTTTTATGATCATGTAAACCTTCCTCTCGTCCCCGTATGCTCCTGCCCGGCCCGCCCGTGTGTAAGTGACCACGAACCAAAGCCCACAGACCCTTTCTTTCATATCAAATCCGGCCCTGCTGCAAAGGTCTGGGAACCCAATCGTGTCGATCGCTGCTGTAATCATACAGATGATCCAGCCGCTGTCTATAGGAAACACAAATTATTCACAAAATTACGTGTAATAATTCGCAATAAAATTATAACACAGAGTGGGCGGAAAATAAACCGCACTTTCCCATCTTTCCCATACATAAAGGGGTTTTTGTAGTCGCCCGCCCGCAGCTGCCGCTTGCGAAACCATACGCATTGTTGTACATTTGTGGATAGGCCATGCTCCGGTTCCGGCAGCTGCCGGTTCCGCAATGGCAGGCCCCCGGCAGCGCGTCATCCGTCCTGTGTGCTCTATGACCGGATGCCGTCCCGGCTGTCGTTTCATGTACTATACTACACTTCATATCATCACCAACAAACATGCAGGGAGAAATCATATATGTACGAAATTGACTTTAAGCATCCCGTCCATGTCTTTTTTGTAGGCATCGGGGGCATCTCCATGAGCGGGCTTGCCCGGATCCTCGCCAGCAAGGGGTTTACTGTCTCCGGTTCGGACCGGAGCGCCTCCGCCATCACGCGGGACCTGGAGGCGGACGGCATCCATGTATACATCGGACAGCGGGCGGAAAACATCACCGACGAGATCGATCTGGCCGTTTTTACCGCTGCGATCCATCCCGACAACCCCGAATACCGGGCTGTCATGCAAAAAGGGATCCCCGCGCTGACCAGGGCGGAGCTCCTGGGCCAGCTCATGAAAAACTACCGGATGCCTGTCGCTGTAAGCGGCACGCACGGAAAGACGACGACCACCTCCATGCTCTCCGAGATCCTCCTCGCGGCGGATGCGGACCCGACGCTCTCCATCGGCGGGATCCTGCCCAGCATCGGCGGCAACGTGCGGATCGGCAGCGGAGACAGCTTTGTGGCGGAGGCCTGTGAATACACCGACAGCTTCCTGCATATGTTCCCCAGGATCGGGATCATCCTGAATGTGGAGGAGGACCACCTGGACTATTTCGAAAATCTCGATGCGATCCGCGCCTCCTTCCGGAAATTCGCGCAGCTTCTGCCCGGGGACGGCGCCCTGATCATCAACAGCCGGATCGACGACTGGCAGGAACTTGCGAAAGGGCTCCCCTGCGAGGTCGTGACCTACTGCCTTCCCGCTGAGACCGGCGCCGAAGCCGCCGGGACTGCCGAAGCGGCTCCGGCCGAAGGATCCGGCACTGCCGCCTGCGCCTTTCCCTCTGACGGACCCGCCGATTACTATGCCTCCGACATCGAATACGACGCTCTGGGGCATCCCTCCTTCCTTCTGCACGGCCCCGCGCAGTACGGGGAGCCTGTAAGGGTCTCCCTCCGTGTTCCCGGCCTTCACAATGCCGGCAATGCACTCGCCGCCGCGGCGGCCGCAGACCGCATGGGGATCGACCGCGCAGCCATTGTGCGGGGACTCGCCGCCTTTACCGGCACAGACCGCCGCTTCCAGTACAAGGGGGAAGTCAACGGCTTCACCATCATAGACGATTACGCCCACCACCCGACCGAGATCGAAGCGACTCTGCGCGCGGCAGCCGCATGTCCCCACGAGCGGATCATCTGTGTGTTCCAGCCGCACACCTACTCCCGCACGAAGTCTCTTCTCGCGGGTTTTGCCCGGGCCCTTTCCCTTGCGGATGTGGTCGTCCTCGCGGATATCTACGCCGCCAGGGAGACAGATACCCTGGGCGTGAGCTCGCAGACCCTGCAGGAGGAGATCCGGCGCCTGGGCCGCGAGTGCCTGTATTTCCCTGATTTTGCAGAAATCAGACAATTCCTTTTGGCAAATTGCCGAAAAGGGGATCTGGTTATAACCATGGGGGCTGGAAACATCGATCAAATCGGGACTGATCTCCTCTCCTGAGGTATTTATCAACATCATCCACAATTTCACCTTTCCCGCGGCGTCCTTTCCTCTGTGGAAATCTCTCCGCGGGAAAGCGCGCTTTTTTGGGGGTTATCCACATATTTTACCTTATCCACAATTCAGTCAGGGAGACAGGACACTTTTTCCGCAGCGAAATTTATCGTCAGTTTGACCATACCCTCCGGGCTTCAGGATGTGTTATAGTTATTTTCCACGGAACCGGCCTGTTTTTTTACATGCCGGGTCCGCGTATGGCAAGTTCTTTTAACCGGGAGGGAGACAGCGTGTTCACCATCTACAGCGACAGCGGATCTGATTCGACCATGGTCTCGAATCTGTTCATCGATGAATATATGAAAAGCGCCAATGACGCGCAGATCAAGATCTATCTCTATCTGCTTCGTGTGATGGGGGCGCACAAGACCACGAGTGTCTCCGATCTGGCCGACCAGTTCAACCACACGGAGAAGGATGTAGTCCGTTCTCTGCGCTACTGGGAGAAAAAGGGCCTTCTGGATCTGACCTTCCGGAAAGATCCTGCCTGCGCCGGGGGCCAGGTCCCGGAGGGGGAGCTGGTCAGCGTCTGTCTGCGTCAGCCTTCCACCGCAGACAAAAAGGCGGACCTGCGGGCGGATGCCGGCGGCAGGGTCCTCTCTTTCACATCCGCAGCCGATACTCTGCAGACCTGTCTGCAGGACAGCCGGGCTGTCCTCCCCCTCGCCGCAGGACAGGAGGTCCCGATCGCGGGAGCCCCTGCAGTGGAAAGTGCGGGAACCGTGGAGAAAGGGAACCCCACAGAAACCCCCGGCGAGCTGGAGGCCCTGGAAATCTTCCGGCATGACGCCCGGAAAGCACAGCTGCTCTTTGTCGTAGAGCAGTATATCGGAAAGCCTCTCTCGCTCAAGGAAGTCCGCTCGATCTATTATCTCTCAGAGATTCTGCATTTTTCAGACAAGATGATCGACTACCTGCTGCAGTACTGTATCGACAGAGGGAAAAGAGACTTCCGTTATATCCGGAAGGTTGCGGAAAACTGGGCGGAAGCGGGGATCACCACGCCGTCTGAGGCAGAAGCCTCCGAAGAGACCGGCCGGTCAGGCGGATCCGCCTCTGCATCCGGTTCCGGACGAAATGAGAAGGGGCGGACTTCTGCCGCCCGGTCGGATGCGGCCCGGACGGATGCCGCGGTCCGGCAGACGAACCGCAGCAAAAGCCGGTCCCGCTCTTCGAACAGCTTCAACCAGTTCGAGCAGAACAGCTATGACTTTGACGCCCTGGAGCAGGAGCTGCTCAAAAACTCCTGACACTCCTGAATTCTGAAAGCAGGAATCGCCGTGTCACTGAAAAAAGAACAATACGACAGCATCATGTCTGAATACGCCCGGATCCGGGACAGGAACCGCCGCGCACTGGAGAAAAGGCGCACGAAAGCCTACGCCCGCATCCCCGCCCTGCAGGAGCTGGACCGGCAGACCCCGTCCCTGGCAATGGAGCAGCTGCGGCAAAGGCTGCAGGGAGCATCTGCAGCCGCCGGACCGGGGACTCCTTCTTTTCGGGAGACTGCCGCCAGGATCTCCGAAACACGGAGACAGCTCCTCATCGAAAACGGATTCTCCCCCGACTATCTCGAGATGACCTGGGACTGCCCCGACTGTCACGACACCGGCTACATCGGCCGGCAGAAATGTCACTGCCTGCGCAGGCGGGAGACCGCCGTCCTCTACGACCAGTCCCATCTGGATGCTCTCGCGGAGGGGGCATATTTCTCCGCCCTCTCGGAGGAGTATTACAGCGGCGAGGATCTGAAGCATTTCCGGGCCGCCCGCAGATCCTGCGAGAGGTTTGTGGAGGAGTTTGACAGTGTCTTTCGCAATCTCTATCTCTACGGTACGGTGGGGACAGGGAAGACCATGCTCTCCGTCTGCACTGCCAGGGCTCTTCTGGAAAAGGGAAAGTCAGTCCTGTATTTCAGCGCCGCCTCCCTGTTTGACCGTCTTGCGGACTGCACGTTCGGCAGCTGGACAAGGGAGGGGCTGCGGGAATTGACGGCAGACCTCTACGGATGCGACCTCCTGATCATCGACGACCTGGGGACAGAGTTCACGAACGCATTTGTGGCCTCCCAGCTCTTCACCTGTATCAGCGAAAGGGGCCTCTCCCGGAAACCGACCATTATCTCCACCAACCTCTCTCTGGGCGACCTGCAGGCCCGCTATTCCGACCGGGTGTTTTCCCGGATCACGAGCAGTTATGAACTCTGCAAGCTCACAGGGCGGGATATCCGGCTCCAGAAACGCCGCAGGGGACGCTGACCTCCCGGGCAGGCGCGCCCCTGTTCCACTCGGGATTTTGCGAAAAAACCGCGAAAAACACCCCGCGTTTTCAGATGGGCCTGAACGGTAACCGACCCTCCGTCGGCTTTTCCTGACTGTTTATTCGCACTTGTAATAAGGTAATAATTCTGTTAATGTTAAAAAAAAGCACAATGATCTGATCAGACAGCTACGAAAGGACAAAAGAGCGGATGGAACCCATCAAAAAACATGACAAACGAATACTGGACAATGCACCTTTCGGCCAGCTCGGCATTATCACCGCCCCCGGATGTGAGATCATGGGGAAGGAAATCGACTACTACCTGACGCACTGGCGTGCGGAAAGGCAGCACGAGCACAAAGACAGCCCCGCCTTTGCAGGATACCAGCGCCCCTCCTATATCATCGGCGCCAAGGCTCCCCGGTTCGGGACCGGCGAGGCAAAGGGCGTGCTGGAGGAGTCCGTGCGCGGCATGGACCTGTATATCCTCGTGGATGTCGTCAATTACAGCGAGACCTACCGGATGTTCAGTTTCGACAACCACATGTCCCCGGATGACCACTTCGCCAACTTAAAACGTGTCATCGCCGCCGTGGGAGGGAAGGCGCGCCGGATCACCGTCATCATGCCGTACCTCTATGAGAGCATTCAGGCCAAACGCGTCTCCCGGGAATCCCTGGACTGCGCGATCGCCCTGCAGGAGCTCGTCCGCATGGGCGTGGACAATATCATCACCTTCGATGCCCACGATCCCCGCGTCCAGAATGCGATCCCGCTCAATGGCTTTGACACCGTCACACCCACCTATCAGTTTATCAAGGGACTCCTTCGCAGCGTGGATGACCTGCAGATCGACAGCAGCCACATGCTGATCATCAGCCCGGACGAGGGCGGCATGAAACGCGCCGTCTACTTTGCCAACGTCCTGGGACTGGATATGGGCATGTTCTACAAGCGCAGGGATTATACGAAACTTGTCAACGGCGCCAATCCCATCGTGGCCTTCGAGTTCCTCGGCTCCAGTGTGGAGGGCAAGGACATGGTCGTGATCGACGACATGCTCGCGTCCGGTGACAGCGCGCTCGAAGTCGCCCATGCCCTCAAAAAAAGAGGTGCGAAAAGGGTGTTTATCTGTGCGACCTTCGGCCTGTTCACAGACGGCCTCGAGAAATTTGATAAAGCCTATGAAAATGGCATCATCGACAGGATCTTTACGACCAACCTCATCTACCAGCCCCAGGAGCTTCTGGAAAAGCCTTGGCACTACAGCTGCACCATGAGCAAATTCATCGCCTATATCATCGATACGCTCAACCACGACAGTTCCATCAGCGATCTGCTTGATCCCGCCGAGCGCATCTGGAACATCCTCTCCAGATATAAAGAAGAACATCTGAAATAAGAAAAACCGCACACAGTCACCGGGGTTCGCCGGGATGCAGCGCGGCAGGAACTGAAACAGGAATTAAAACAGGAATTGAAAGCGGCATGGCCCCCAGGGACCATGCCGCTTTTCCATGTCATTTTTTCCGGCGCTGTCTTTCCAGCCTGCCTGCTACAGGGCGATCTCGATCTTTCTCCCCGAGCGCTCATACTGGCGGTAGGTCACACCCGCCGCGTCGAACATCCGCTTGCTCGCGATGGTGCTGTCCGCCTCCGCATACTTGTCACTGTCGTAGACCACGTTCCGGATCCCGGACTGGATGATCGCCTTGGCACATTCATTGCAGGGGAACAGCGTGACATAGATCGTGGCGCCCTCCAGACTGCCGCCCCTGTAATTGAGGATCGCGTTCAGCTCACTGTGTGTCACGTAAGGGTACTTGGTCATCAGGGGCTTCCCCTCCCTCTCCCACGGGAAGTCATCGTCCGAGCAGCCGACCGGAAGGCCGTTGTATCCCATGGAAAGGATCTTGTGCTCGTCGCTGACAATACAGGATCCGACCTGTGTGCTCGGATCCTTGGACCGCATGCCGGCCAGCTGTGCCACTGCCATGAAATACTCGTCCCAGGTGATGTACCCTTCTCTCTTTCCAGCCATCTGTCCCTCCTTTCCGATCCCGTGTTCCAACCGGCGTGATCCCCTTATTTCGTCCCGAAGATCCTGTCTCCCGCATCTCCCAGGCCGGGCACGATATACCCGTGGTCATTGAGATGGTCGTCCATGGCACCGATGTACAGATCCACATCCGGATGTGCCTTCGTGAAAGCCTCGACGCCTTCCGGCGCTGCGATGACGCAGAGGAAGCAGAGCTTTTTACAGCCGTGTTCCTTGAGCAGATCCACAGCCGCGATGGCGGACCCCCCCGTCGCGAACATGGGGTCTACGACGAAGACCTGCCGCTCTCCGCAGTCCGCCGGAAGCTTGCAGTAATACTCGACAGGCTTGAGGGTCTCCGGATCCCGGTACAGGCCGATGTGCCCCACCTTGGCCGCGGGGATCATGGCCAGCATCCCTTCCACCATTCCGAGGCCGGCGCGGAGGATCGGCACGATGGCGAGCTTCTTTCCGCTGAGCTCTTTTACGACTGTTTTGCAGATCGGGGTCTCGATCTCAACGTCCTGCAGTTCCAGATTTCTCGTCGCCTCATAGCACAAGAGCATGGCGATCTCGGAGATCGTTTCTCTGAATTCCTTTGTCCCTGTCTCTTTTTTTCGGATCCTCCCGATCTTGTGGCTGATCAGCGGGTGATCCATGACTACTACTCTTCCCATGATGTCCTCTCCTCCTGTGATGCCTTCTTTTTTCAAAAGGCCTGCTTTTTGCGGGATGCCTCACTTTTCTATGATCTTCTCTGATGCCTTCGTCTGTCCTCAGACTGTGACGACCCGGTGGCCCGCCGCCTTCAAAAGCCGGTTCATCACCGCGCAGCCTACGCCGCTCCTCGCAAAGGACTCCGCATAGATCTGCCCGGCGCCTTCGTCGTCAAATTCCCGCAGGATCCTGAAGAGCTCCCTGGCGATCCCCTCTTCATCCTCCCGCGCGCCCGCGCTCTTGACCAGGTCCGCCCGATAAAGCGCCTTCGTCTCCTCGGTACAGATCACGCCGGTGCGGATCCCGTCTGTCCGGCAGCTCTGCACCCGGGTATTGATATAGGCCGCCACGTCCTCCGTCCGGCCCTCCACGACCGTCAGAGTCCCCTTCGGGGCGTAGTGCCGGTATTTCATGCCCGGCGCACGGGGCGCTTCGCCCTCTGCAGCCGTCTCGAAGGAGGCGCCTGCATTGACGTCTTCCAGGACTTCCAGGAGCTTTTCTCTGGTCACAAATCCCGGACGGAGGATGACGGGTGTCGGCTGTGTCAGGTCCACGATCGTGGACTCCAGTCCCAGGCCCACCTGCCCCCCGTCTATGATCATATCCACTCTCCCGTCGAGGTCCTCCCTGCAGTACTGCGCCAGGGTGGGGCTGGGTCTGCCGGACCGGTTCGCACTCGGGGCGGCGATAAACCCGCCGCCCGCTTCGATCAGGGCCAGGGCGATCCTGTTCGAAGGAAACCGCACCGCGACTGTCTGCAGCCCGCCGGTCGTCTCATCCGGGAGCTCCGGGCACTTGGGCAGAATGATCGTGAGCGGCCCGGGCCAGAAACTTTCCGCGAGTCTGTATGCCTCCGGCGGGATCTCCCTTGCGACGCGCGACAGGTCTTCCAGCCTGCAGATGTGCACGATCAGGGGATTGTCCGAAGGCCTGCCCTTGGCGGCGTAGATCTTCCGGGAAGAAGCCGGATTGAAGGCATCGCCCCCCAGGCCGTAGACCGTCTCCGTCGGAAAAGCGACCAGGCCGCCGCCGCGCAGGATCTCCCCCGCGCGGCGGATCTGGTCCCGGTCGATCTCTTCTTCACGCATTTTCACATAAATCGTTTCCATGTCTTCCTGTCAGCAGCCGGTATACCGGACAGGTATACCGGAACCGGTCACTCCTTTACATACTCTTCGACGACGTCCCAGACATCATTCGTCTCCAGTCCCAGCACCCAGACGGCCATGCCTGCCAGGTCGTTTTTCTTCATCACGTCGAGCTTGCAGCCGATGGACCTGGCATCCTCTAGCCAGATCTGATAGAACTTCGATCCGGACTCCTTCTCCGCATAATACTGCTGCGCCGTGCTGTTCCACTCCTTTTTCATCTTATGGTCGCTCAGGAAGGACTTTGCCTCCACCATATCCACGACCTGGGAAGTGACCTCTCCGTCTTTTGTGGTCCAGGCCCGCGTATAGAAGGGGACGCCGTTGATCAGGCGTTCCGCCGGGACCTCTTTGAGGGCCTCCTCGATCCCGTACTCCACATAGCCGATCGAGGCGACGCTCCCGGGCTCCTGGCTTCCGGCAAAGTGCTCGTCATAGCCCATGATGACGACATAGTCCGCAAAAGCCGCCTGCTCCTCCAGGTCGACATAGTCATTAAAATTGTAGGGCACATAATTATCAATGGAGGAGATCAGGCCGGCGCGGCGGCAGGCGATGGTGAACTCGCGGACAAATTCCACAAAATCCTTCCCGTCCTCTTCCATGAGGCCCTCGAAATCCACATTGATCCCGTCGATATTGTAGTCCTTCGCAGCCTCCACGGCTTCCCTGATCACCTTTTCCCTGCCTTCCATGGTCCTGAGGAACTCCGTGCAGACAAAACTCTCCTCATTCTGGAAGTTGTCCAGCACCGCCCAGACCTGCATGCCTTTTTCGTGTGCGGTCTTTACATAGGTGCGGGATGCCTTCACGTCCATCGTCCCTTCATCATCCAGCAGGGTGAACCAGGTGGGAGCCAGCACATTGATCCCCTTGGTTCCGACCAGCATGCCGTCAATGCTGTTGTTGCTCTCCTTAAAAGAGGTCACGTTCCAGGCCATGCACACCCGTCCGTCCAGCCTGCGGTACTGGGGTTCCCGGTCCGGGACATCCGTGACGGGCTCCATCTCCTGCTGTCTGGTCCCGGAGAGATATTTGTTTTCCACATAGCCGTAGTATCCGTCCGCCGTCTCGATCCTCGTCCAGTCGTCAAGGGGATCCAGGACCAGGACGTCCGTTCCCTCCTCCACAGCAGCGATGATCGGCGCCTTCACGCCGCCCAGCGTCCGCATATTGGTATTTCCTTTTACCGTCGCCATCGGCTCCGTCCCCCACTGGTTCCGCAGGACGACGCGGTTGGGTCCCGTATAGACCGCAAAATAAAAATTTGTGAATTTCCGGACGTAATCGAGCGCGACATAGACTGTGCCGCCGTCCTCGACGACCGGGGCGTAGGCTTCCTCGGTGACGCCGTTCACATCGCTCTCCCACTGCATCTGTCCCGCGCGGGCACTGATCCTCTCCTCGGGGAGACAGTAGAGCAGGGTCTTGTCCGCGATCCCGTAATAAAAGCGGTCGTTCAGAAGGCTCCGGACGGTGTCGAGGTCCATATAGCAGGCCTCCCCGAATCTGCGGGCGTGCATTTCCGACACCAGATTCTCATAGACAATGGGAAAATCATCCTCATCCTGTACCCCGTAGTAGGCGTCCAGGTCGACCCGTTCATCTGTATACATATAGTGGTCATAGTACAGTTTCAGAAATACGCCCCCCAGGACGAAAAGGAGAAGCACAGTGATGATGTAGGGGATTGCTTTCTTCATGCTGGACCTCATTTCTGAAAGGGCTTTATGCTTGCTGACCGGCAGGGCCGGCGTTCCGGTTTTACATGTACGGGAAACGATCCTGTTTCCGGCCGGGAAAAAGATCCGCGCCCGCCACCTGATGATTATAGCACAAAGGACCTTCTTAGAAAAGACAGGCGCCCGCACAGGGCAAAAGACGGGTGCCCGCCGCTCTTTTTCGCATGCCCGCGCTTTCTTGCCGCACAAGGCAAAGCGCGTTTTTCGGATCTCTTATTCTCTTTTTCGGCAGGCAGCGGAGGAAGCGGCAGGCTCTCCCCGGACATGGACTACAGAAACGGCAAATCACAGATATGACCGCGCGTCTTTGCGCCGGAAGCTATTGGGATAACGCGTCCGGAAACCATTGCAAAAACGCCTCTTTTTTGATCCGGTCTAAAACAGAAGTGCCGGAAGGCCTTTTCAAAAGACCGGAGGCAGAAATGATGGGGGACTGACCGCCGGAGGTTTTCCCGTGGGATTATCCTCTTCCCGGTGCCCCTCGTATGCCGCGGCAGGACCGGACAAACCACAAAGATCCGGCGGATCTGCTCCGCGGACCCGGTCTGTTCTGCCTGGCGGCCTTTCCCTGCAGGACTGTATCAATGCTCCTTGATTCTGAATTATGTACGTTCTGTGAAAACACCTCTGTTAACCACTCAGCACATCAGGAAGGTGTTTTTACGTAAATAACGCGAACAGATGGACTTCATTCATGCCGGACTGGCGCGATTATTGCAGCGCATACTCTATATGATCCGCAGGGCAGGGCCCTGTTCCATCTATATTCAATGAGTATGTTTATTCCTATTTTGGTTATTCTTTTTTCTGGGAAATAAAATCCTTCTGCCGCCATGCTCCTCCTCCCTCCTTTCCGATACGGATTTGTCCTTGCGGGGACAAGAGCATTGTAAAGAAGGCCTGGCCCGCAGGCAAGACAGGGGCGGTACGAAAATTACGAAAACCGGAATTCTTGTGATTTTCGTATAAAAATATTTCGCAGTTTTCGCTGCGTCCCATATTGACGCACAGCCCGCCCACGCGGTATTTTTATGAGATAAGGACCTGTCAGGCAAAGAACCGCACATAATGTGAAGGATTTCCAGAAAGAAAACGCAGCTGTACCGGGTACAGCGAGACTTCCTGACAAAACTGTCCGGGAAAAAGACAGGCAGGGTACACAGATCCATGCTTAACAGCGTCTTAGCGAGGGTGGCTGATGAGAATAGAACAGATCAACGAAAACCAGATCCGCTGTTTCCTGACCAGAGAGGAAATGGAGAGAAGACATCTGCAGCTGAAAGAGCTGGCCTACGGGACGGATAAGGCAAAGCGCCTGTTTCACGAGCTGATGCAGGAGGCATACACCAGATTCGGCTTTGAGGTGCAGAACATGCCGGTCATGATCGAGGCAGTGCCTCTCCATGACAACAGCCTCGTCCTGATCATCACCCGGGTGGACAACCCGGAGGAGCTTGACACGAGGTACTCAAGCTTTGCCCCTTCCGTCAGGAGCGGGGCAGACGACGCGGAGCTCCCCGCCTCCTCTGCGCTCAGCCAGCTTCTCGATGCGATCCGGCAGCAGATCGGGGATAAAGGAGCTCCTGCCGCAGATCCGGCAGACGGGGAAGAGGAAAAGGATTCCGGCGCCGGCGATCAGGCCTCCGGCAGCACGCAGGCTGCCGGCAGCACGCAGCAGGCCGCAGAAGGCAGGTCCGCAGGCAGCAGAAAGGCTCCTTCCGGGCACAGCCGCAAGACTTCCGTGGATCCGGGGGGAAATAAGGGAATCGCTTCTCCCCGTCCGCAGCTCTACACTTTCCAGTCGCTCGGCAGAGCGGCGGACGCGGCCTGTACGGCCGCTCCCTCCTACCGGGGAGCCAGCGCCCTGTACCGCGATCCCGCTGACTCGAAGTATTATCTGTTTCTCTCCCCGGAAAAAGGGATCAGCGCCTCTGATTTCACCGGCGCCCTGTCGGTTTTTTCCGAATTCGGCACTTCGGAATATATCACCCCCGCCCGGGAACAGCACCTGCTGGAACACTGCGAAGTGCTCTGCGCAGACAATGCCGTGGAGAAACTGGCGGCTCTGGCAGAGGATTAAAGACTGCCGTGTATGCCCCCGGGAAGGCATGTACTATGTGTGTACTATGATAAACGCGCTGCAGGTTCACAGCGGTTCCCGCCTGCCGCGTCCCGTTCTTTTAGAAATAACTCCCAATGCAAGGCGGCGTCAGCCGCCTTTTTTCATACATATTAAATGAATCTTTTCGAAAACAATCAAAATTCGCATTGCATTTTGTACAAGGCAATGATAACATAAAATATGCTGGATCCACTCCACGGAGCAAGGATCCGAGGGGGATTCGTCAGCCAAACCATGTTTTCGTGGTTTGCGTGGTGGCACCAGCGAATCCGGAACATGCGTTTGCTGCGTTCTGCTCAGTTTATGAACAATGCGGTAACCGCTTCACATTTACAGGAGGACAATGTAATGGCAAGAAAGTTTCTCACCATGGATGGTAACGAAGCTGCTGCACACGCCGCGTATGCGTATACAGAAGTCGCTACCATCTACCCCATCACTCCTTCATCCGTCATGCCTGAGCATGTCGATGAGTGGGCAACAGCCGGAAGGAAGAACATCTTCGGTCAGAAGGTTCGTGTCACAGAGCTGCAGTCCGAGGCCGGCGCAGCCGCTTCCGTGCACGGCTCCATCGCCGCTGGCGCGATGACCTCCACCTTCACAGCTTCCCAGGGTCTTCTTCTGATGATCCCGAACCTGTACAAGATCGCCGGTGAAGGTCTCCCGGCCGTCTGCAACGTCTCCGCACGTGCTGTATGTTCCCACGCGCTGAACATCTTCGGTGACCACTCCGACGTCTACGCCGCCCGTCAGACCGGCTGCGCGATGCTCTGCGAGTCCAGCGTACAGGAAGTTATGGACCTGACCCCCGTCGCATACTGCGCCGCTGTCAAGGGCAAACTTCCCTTCATCAACTTCTTCGACGGATTCCGCACCTCCCACGAGATCCAGAAGATCCAGATCTGGGACTATGAAGATCTCGATGAGATGATCGATCACGATGCGATCGCCGAGTTCCGTGCAAACTGCCTGAACCCGACACATCCCCGTGAGATGGGCTCCGCACAGAACCCTGACATCTTCTTCCAGACCCGTGAGGCCTGCAACCCTTACTACGATGCAATGCCCGCGATCGTCCAGGAGTACATGGACAAGGTCAATGCCAAGATCGGCACAGACTATAAGCTGTTCAACTACTACGGCGCTCCCGATGCGGAGAAGGTCATCATCGCCATGGGTTCCGTCAATGAGACGATCGAAGAGACTGTCGATTACCTCATGGGCAAGGGCGAGAAGGTCGGCGTGATCAAGGTCCGCCTGTACAGGCCTTTCTGCACCGACGCTTTCCTGGCAGCTATTCCGAAGACTGTCAAGCAGATCTCCGTCCTCGACAGGACCAAAGAGCCCGGCTCCATCGGCGAGCCTCTGGCACTGGATGTCAAGGCAGCGATCGCCGGCACAGAGTTCAAGGATGTTCCCGTGTTCTCCGGCCGTTACGGCCTGGGTTCCAAGGACACCACTCCTGCACAGATCATCGCCGTTTACAACAACAGCGAGAAGAAGACCTTCACCATCGGTATCTACGATGATGTCACGAACCTTTCCCTCGATGCAGGCAAGGAAATCGTCACAACTCCCGAAGGCACGATCTGCTGCAAGTTCTGGGGTCTGGGCGCAGACGGTACCGTCGGTGCCAACAAGAACTCCATCAAGATCATCGGCGACAACACCGATATGTATGCACAGGCATACTTCGATTATGACTCCAAGAAGTCCGGCGGCGTGACCATGTCCCACCTCCGCTTCGGCAAAAAGCCCATCAAGTCCACCTATCTGGTACGCCAGGCGAACTTCGTCGCATGCCACAACCCGGCATACATCCGCAAGTTCAACATGTCCCAGGAGCTGGTCGACGGCGGCACCTTCCTGCTGAACTGCAGCTGGGGCGATCCCGAAGGTCTTGAGAAGCACCTTCCTCCGCAGGTCAAGCGCTTCATCCATGACCACAACATCCAGTTCTACACCATCGACGGTGTCAAGATCGGTATCGAGACCGGCATGGGCCCGACCAGGATCAACACCATCCTTCAGTCCGCATTCTTCAAACTTGCCAACATCATCCCTGAGGAAGATGCCATCAAGTTCATGAAGGAAGCTGCACAGAAGACCTACGGCCGCAAGGGTCAGGACGTTGTCGACAAGAACTGCGCCGCCATCGATGCCGGTGCCAAGAATGTCGTCAAGGTCGATGTTCCCGACAGCTGGGGTCAGTGCGAAGGCGAAGAGTATGATATCGCTGTTGCTTCCGGCGACCGTCAGGACGTCGTTGACTTCGTCAACAACATCCAGGCCAAGGTCAACGGACAGGAAGGCAATAAGGTTCCCGTATCCGTCGTCTCCACCTACTATGAAGGCTCCACACCTTCCGGCTCTGCCGCATACGAGAAGCGCGGTATCGCCGTCAACGTCCCTGTATGGGTTTCCGACAACTGCATCCAGTGTACGTTCTGCTCTTATGTATGCCCTCACGCTGCGATCCGTCCGATGGCACTCACAGACGAGGAAGCTGCGAAGCTCCCTGCAGGCTCTGTCTGCCTGGATATGATGGGTATGCCCGGCTACAAGTTCGCAATCGTTGTTTCCTCTCTCGACTGCACGGGCTGCGGAAGCTGCGCAAATGTCTGCCCTGGCAAGAAGGGCGAGAAGGCTCTGAACATGATGCGTCTCGAGGAAGGCATGGCACAGCCGAACGAGCAGGAAGCTTTCAACGTCGCTGTCAAGTTCCCGATCAAGAAGGACGTCGTAGCGAAGTTCAAAGAAGATACTGTCAAGGGCTCCCAGTTCAAGCAGCCTCTGCTTGAGTTCTCCGGCGCATGCGCAGGCTGCGGCGAGACTCCTTATGCGAAGCTGATCACTCAGCTGTTCGGCGACAGGATGTTCATCGCGAACGCGACCGGCTGCTCCTCCATCTGGGGCAACTCCTCACCTTCCACTCCTTACACGGTTGATGAGAACGGCCACGGCCCTGCATGGTCCAACTCCCTGTTCGAGGATGCCGCTGAGTTCGGTTATGGTATGTTCCTGGCCAACGAAGCTCTCCGCGAAGGCCTCAAGGAGAAGGTCGAAGCCATCAAGGAGACCGCAGGCGACGCTGTCAAGGCTGCTGCTGACAAGTGGCTGGAGACCTACAATGTAGGTGCTACCAACGGCGCTGCTACCGACGCTCTGGTCGCTGCCCTCGAGGCAGACGGCTCCGCAGCTGCGAAGGAGATCGTCGAGCAGAAGCAGTTCCTCAGCAAGAAGTCCCAGTGGATCTTCGGTGGTGACGGATGGGCATATGATATCGGTTACGGCGGTGTCGACCACGTCCTCGCTTCCGGCAAGGATATCAACGTATTCTGCTTCAACACAGAAGTTTACTCCAACACCGGCGGTCAGTCCTCCAAGGCTACCCCGATCGGTGCTGTCGCACAGTTCGCTGCAGGCGGTAAGGAAGTCAAGCAGAAAGACCTGGCTGCAATGGCTATGAGCTACGGCTATGTCTATGTTGCACAGATCTCCATGGGCGCTGACAGGAACCAGTGCATCAAGGCGATCGCTGAGGCTGAGGCCTATCCGGGACCTTCGCTCATCATCGCATACGCACCTTGCATCAACCACGGCATCAAGAAGGGCATGGCCAAGGTTCAGGACGAGGAGAAACTCGCCGTGACCACCGGCTACTGGAACCTGTTCCGCTTCAACCCTGCAGGCGGTGCCAAGAAGTTCAGCCTTGACTCCAAGGCTCCTACAGGCGACTATCAGG
>JAFWDM010000020.1 GCA_017513005.1 Lachnospiraceae bacterium | reverse complement strand
TGCTCACTCTAAGTAATGATAAAACTTCACCTGAACGCATAGTTGTCTCCTTTCATAGACTTATTATATAGCATCCAGGTGATAAATTATATTAAAATATAGATATATTGTTTAATAAATTTAACATTTTTCTTTACTATACACGCCATGCAAAGACGGGGAAAGAGAAAGTACCACGAAAGTAACCGATGGTTGACAACGCTGCCTTGCTGTATTATAATATCACGTAATAACAATATTGTTCGTTAACCGGAATCTGACGTCAGGCATGTCGGACGCTCCTGAGAATTCTGTCCCTCCGCTTTTCTTACACAGAGCAGTACAGGATAGAAGCAGAGCGCTTGTTTTCAGAGAAAAGTTTAGCAGGAGGAAGATCATATGAGCAAAGATCTGGATGATAATGATAAGAGTAGAGAGCCGAACAAAAAGGATCAAAAGGAATCCTGCAGGCAGGATACATCCAGGCAGGATACATATAAAGGAGAGACGGGGGACGATTTTCTGCAGGAACCTTCTGCGGCAGAAGCCTATATAGAGAATGCCGGAGAAGGATCATTACAGTTGCAGAATCGTAAACGGCCTGAGCAGACCCGGGATCTGCTCCCGTTTCAGGATCCCCGGATCCCTTCCGGCGGCGGCCATACAGAGGAGGAGTACCTTGCGCTTCCGGATGATCTGCGGGTGGAGCTGATCGACGGAGTCTTCTATGCCATGGCGTCGCCCCAGCGCCTGCACCAGAGGGTGGCGTTTGAGATTGCAAAACAGCTTGATGCCTGTATAGAAGAGCACGGACTTCCCTGTTTTCTGTACATCGCCCCGTCGGATGTAGCCCTGGGCGATGATAAGAAGACGGTCGTCCAGCCGGACGTCTATGTGCATTGCGACATCGAGAAGGACAAGGGTACTGGCCCTTTCCGGGGATCCCCGGACTTTGCGGCAGAGGTCCTCTCCCCGTCCAATCCGGAAAACGACCTGTGGAGAAAGCGGGAACTCTACAGAAGGCACGGCATCCGGGAGTACTGGATCATCAACCCGCAGAATTGTAAAGTATATGTCTTTGTCTTTGAGAACAGCGGGAAGGAAGAGGGATCGCCGGAGGAATATTCTTTTGAAGACCTGGTACCGGTCCACATTTCAGACGGCAGCTGCGCAGTGGATTTCAGGATCATCTATCAGAAAATCAAGCACATGCTGGAGTAAGTACAGGACCTGGGAGAAGGTGATGATTGATGTGATACACGGCATGATATATAGTAAAGAAAAGCATTAACAATATTAAATAATATGCATAAATTTTAATATAACACGTCACCTGGATGCTGTATAATAAAACCATGAAAGGAGGTAGCGATGCGTTCAGGTGAAGTTTTATCATTACTTAGAGTGAGCAGGCAGACACTGACCCGATATGTGAAGCAAGGAAGGATACGGACAGAGACGCTTCCCAACGGAAGGTATGAATATAACCGCGAAGATGTCTATGCGGTATTCAATAAAAATGTCGAAAGAAAAACCGTCCTGTATGCCAGAGTATCAACTGCAAAACAAAAAGCGGATCTGGAAAACCAGATATCACTGCTGAAGCAGTTCTGCTTTTCAAATGGTTATGTCGTATCTGCAGTTTATTCAGATATTGCCAGCGGGATCAGTTTTGAGAAGAGAAAGGAATTCTTCTCTCTCATGGATGAAGTGATCGCAGGGCGTGTCGAAAAGGTCATAGTCACTTATAAGGATCGGCTGTCGCGTGTCGGGTTTGATCTGTTTTATTATCTCTTCCGCAAATATAATTGTGAGATCATCGTCATGAGCGAAGCAGGATCACGAAAGCTTGACAGTGAGGAGATCTTTGAGGAGATCGTTTCCCTTCTCCACTGCTATTCGAAGAAGCTGTACAGCAGAAGGAGACTGGAAAAGATCCGTGAAGTACTTGAGGATCCGGAGGAAGCCGCAGAAACAGGAGCCGCTTTTAATGAAGGCACAGGAATAACCGTAAAAAAATAATCAAAACAGCGAAAGGAACACTCTTTCTTCCGGCAGATCCATGATATACTTTGGTTACCGAACATTCGTTTCAAAACTATGAATATCACAGACAAGAGAATTCTGCCGGGTCGCAGGGCTGGCAGTAGAAGATTGGAAAAACGGATAAGAATCTGCAGACTTCATTTTTTCGGGAGTCTGCAGATTTTTTGGCCTTTGCGGCATATTCTTTATTAAACATAATGGATGATAATGAACTTGACAGGAACGTGCCGGAGGAATATACTATCAACGAACATGTGAATAAATGCTCATATGTTTGCGGGAGGATATAGATGAAAAATGAGAAAACTGTCATGCTCCACGGGATAGAATGCTGTGAAGAGCAGGAGATTCATACGGACAAGGTCCGGCAGGTGAGTGACCTGATGCCGCCGGAAGACCAGCTCTATGACCTCGCAGAGCTCTTCAAGGCATTCGGAGACACGACCAGGATCCGCATCCTGTTCGCACTGTTCGAGGCAGATATCTGCGTCTGCGATCTGGCGGAGCTCCTGCATATGACCCAGTCCGCGGTCTCGCACCAGCTGCGGCTTTTGAAGCAGGCGAGGCTGGTAAACGGGCGCCGGGAGGGCAAACAGATCATTTATTACCTGGCAGACGACCATGTCCGCACGATCATTGAAAAAGGGATGGAACACATCCTGGAGTAGAACAGGGTCTGCAGGATGTGCGAAGAAGCGTGAAAAAGCGCGAAAGCACACTTTGCCCGGTGGAATCTCTTACCGGATGCGGGACAAAACATGCGGAGACAAAACAGAAACACCACGCGTCCACAAAATAAAAACACACCGAAACAGAAAGGGGAACCTGACATGAAAAAGACCTACAAAATCGACGTCGACTGTGCAAACTGTGCGAACAAGATGGAGGAAGCCACAAAGAAGACGCCGGGAGTCCGGGATGCGGTCGTCAATTTTATGGCGCTGAAGATGAAGGTGGAGTTCGAGGACGGTGCGGACGTGAATGCTGTCATGCAGGATGTGATCCGCAACTGCAAGGTCGTCGAGGACGACTGCCAGATCTTCCTGTAAGGCTCCGGGCGTGAAAAGACATTCTGCAGCCTTGCAGGACAGCCGGCGCATTCTCATGACTTCGTAACAGTCATGCGGGGGTATTTATCAGGAAAGAGAATCATGAAAACGATGACAAAAAAACAGAAAAATCTGCTGCTGCGGATCGTGGCGGCAGCAGTCCTCATGGCGGTACTTCTGCTACTGCCTCTGAAACAGATCCCCCTCCTGCGCTTCGCGCTGTTTCTCATCCCCTACCTTACAGCCGGGTATGATATCCTGCGCAAGGCATGGAAGGGCATCCGGAACAGGCAGGTCTTCGATGAAAACTTTCTGATGGCGGCAGCCACGATCGGGGCTATGCTCCTGGGTGAGTACACGGAAGGCGTCGCAGTCATGCTTTTCTATCAGATCGGGGAGCTGTTCCAGAGCTATGCGGTCGGAAAGAGCCGAAGGAATATCAGCGACCTGATGGATATCCGCCCGGATTACGCGAATCTGGAGACGGAGGACGGGATCGAGCAGGCTGATCCCGATGATGTCGAGACAGGCAGTATCATCCTGGTGCAGCCCGGGGAGCGGGTCCCGATCGACGGCGTGGTCGTCGAGGGAACCTCTGCACTGGATACATCGGCGCTCACCGGGGAATCGATACCGCGCGATATCAGAGAAGGGCAGGAGATCCTGAGCGGGTCCATCAATCTGTCCGGCGTCCTCAGAGTGCGCACGACAAAGGAATTCGAGGAGTCCACGGCGTCGCGGATCCTCGATCTGGTGGAAAATGCCGGCTCCAGAAAAGCCCGGTCAGAGCAGTTCATCACGAAATTTGCCCGCTGGTACACACCGGCTGTCTGCTATGGCGCGCTTGCCCTGGCGGTCCTGGGTCCCCTGGTCAGCATGCTGGTTTTTCACGCGCCGGGAGGATGGCCCCTGTGGTCGGACTGGATCTACCGCGCCCTGACCTTCCTGGTCATCAGCTGCCCCTGCGCGATCGTAGTCAGCATTCCGCTGACCTTTTTCGGCGGGATCGGTGGCGCCGGCAGCAAAGGGATCCTGATCAAGGGCTCCAACTTCATGGAGACCCTCGCAAATGTGCGGACGGTCGTCTTTGACAAGACCGGAACGCTCACAAAGGGCAATTTCGCGGTCACGAAGATCTGCCCGGTGGAATCGGTGGAGTCCGAAGATCCGGGACAGGCAGAGACTGGAGATCCGGAGCGGACGAGAGAGGAGGCTGAGGACCGCCTTCTGAAATATGCGGCCCTTGCCGAGATCTACTCCTCCCACCCGATCAGCCGGAGCCTGAAAGAAGCCTACCGGAAACCCCGCATGTCCGTGCGGATCGGAAAATCCGAGGAGCGCAGCGGCAGAGGCGTTATCACAGAGCTGGACGGGCAGCGGGTGGCAGTCGGAAACCGGAAGCTGATGGAGGAGCTGGGCGTCTTTGACGGAAACCGGACCGGGCAGGCCCTTTCCGCCACAGACCAGGCAGATTGGGCCTGCAGCAGGTCCTTTGCAGAAAGCCCGGCAGAGCAGGGTCCTGCTGTCGGAAACCGAGCCGGTCAGACTTATCCCACCGGAGACCGGATCGGCACCGCGCCTTCCGCAACAGAGACAGGGACCATTGTGCATGTCGCCTCGGAAGGAAAATATCTCGGCTATATCGTGATCTCGGATGAGATCAAGCCGGGCAGTGCCGAGGCGATCCGTGCCCTGCACAAGGCAGGTGTTACGAAGACCATCATGCTCACCGGAGATACGGAGGAGACGGCGGCGGCAGTTGCCTCGCAACTCGGAATCTCCGAATACTATGCCCGCCTTCTTCCGGCGGATAAGGTCGGGAAGGTGGAGAAACTGCTGGGAGAAAAAAGGACAGCTGCCGGACCGGACGCAGAGCCCGGCAAAGAAAACAAGACAGCTGCCGGACCGGACGCAGAGCCCGGCAAAGAAAACGAGACAGCTGCCGGACCGGACGCAGAGCCCGGCAAAGAAAACGAGACAGCTGCCGGACCGGATGAAGACTCCGCGGAAGGAAAAAGAAAGTCTGCCGCACGCAATATACAGTCTCGAAAAGGAAGCCTTGCCTTTGTCGGGGACGGGATCAACGATGCGCCGGTCCTCTCCAGAGCGGATATCGGCGTAGCCATGGGAGCTCTGGGCTCCGATGCCGCGATCGAGGCGGCGGATGTCGTCCTCATGGATGATGACCCCCGCAAGATCGCCCAGGCGATCCGCCTCGCCAGGAAGTGTATCCGGATCGTGAATGAAAACATCTGGTTCGCGATCGGCGTCAAGCTGATCTGCCTCCTCCTGGGAGCGCTCGGCATCGCGAATATGTGGCTGGCCATTTTTGCCGATGTCGGCGTCATGGTCCTCTGCGTTCTCAATGCGATCCGGGCACTCGTGTGAAACAAAGACCTTCTGCCTGGAAAGTGAGACATTCCCAAAGCGGGACACAGCCAATATGTAAAAATATGTTAAGTATTCTGAAGCGGAGCGGGCCCGGGCATTGTCTGCTCCGCTTCAGGCATAGCAGGGGAAAAGAGGGCATGTGACGCAGGACACCGCAAAAGTATAGCAGAACGCAAATGTTTTTTTGCATAGCAGAGCGCAAATGCATTTTACGTTGATAATCCGTTCAGGATTTGGGATAATAAAAAAGTTCATTTGTACGCACATTAAGTACAAACGGTTTGTCTTCAGAGGAGGAAAGAGTGATATGATGCTTCAGGATATCCGGCCGCACAACCTGCGCAACCAGTATTCGGACAAAACGGACCCGGTCCCGGAGAGCCCGGTCTACTGTTTTCACAGGGCGAAGCTTCTGGTCGCGGAAAACCATGAGGACACCACCGGGGAGAAGATCGATCCGACCGGCGGGCACGGAAAGATCAGCATGCCTGTGGCAGGCGAGGCAGGGGAGAAGGACTTTTACAAAGAGCACGGGCGCTATCTCCGTCTCCCGAAAGTAAAGGAACTTGGGGAGGACAGGTCCTATACCTTCCTGTTTTCCCTGGATGGCACCGCCTTTTTCCTTCTGCAGGAGGATCTTCCGGAGGAGGAGATCCCGGCGGGCTTTGTCTATAAAGATATCCGCAAAATGCGGCAGAAGGCCTATGGGCCGCAGCACCGCCTGTTTGCAGCGATCACCGCCTACCAGCTTGCCAACTGGTACAGGGACAACCGCTACTGCGGAACCTGCGGCACGCCCACCGTCCACGCGGAAAACGAGCGCGCGGTCTGCTGCCCGTCCTGCGGCAGGCGGATCTACCCCCGCATCATCCCGGCGGTCATCGTCGGCGTGATCAATGGGGACAGGATCCTGCTCACAAAATATGCCGGGACGGACTTCCCATTCTATGCGCTGATCGCGGGCTTTACCGAGATCGGAGAGACCTTCGAGGAGACCGTCCGGCGTGAGGTCATGGAGGAGGCAGGCATCCGGGTGAAAAATATCCGCTACTACAAGTCCCAGCCCTGGGGGATCGTGGATGACCTGCTGGCCGGATTCTACTGCGACGTGGACGGTGACCCGACGATCCATATGGACAGCACCGAGCTCAAGGTGGCCCAGTGGTGCACCCGGGACGAGATCGTCCTGCAGCCCACGGACCACAGCCTGACCAATGAAATGATGACCCGCTTCAAAATGGGCCTGGAGTGCTGAAAAAAGGCTGCCGCATGATCAAAATGCCTGGAGTGCTGAAAAAAGGCTGCCGCATGATCGCTTTCCGGCGAAAATGCAACAGCCTTTTTGCTTTTTGTTTTTGACTTTTTGTTCCTGCAGTGGACCGGCGGCCTGCCTGTACGGCCTTCATACCGTACAGCGAACAGATCAAGGCTCTACATACAGGATCAAGGCTCTACATACAGGATCAATGCCATAACTACAGGATCAATGCTTTACAGTTCCTTAGTACCCTGCACTCCCATCATAGGCGGGCACCGGGGTGAAGGGCTCTCCCTCTGTCATGTAGGAGACGCCGTCGATGGCGAAGGTGTCCAGATGGTCGCGGACGATAAAGATCATGGTCTTGCCGGTGTTGAGATGGATGTGCGACTTGTCCTTGTAATAGTAGGACGTGTGCTTGTGCACCCCCTTGCGCCACCAGTAACAGGGGACGCAGCGGCCCTCGGTGAAGACATAGGCATTGCGGCCGCGGGAGATGGTGTCGAGATCGACATAACCGTGGTTCCCGACATAGTTGAACCGGGCTTCCTGGATAATGACATTGTCAAAAGCCAGCTGCTCGCCGGTGTTGCCGTCACACTGGGGCTCTCCGTAGAGATACTTGTAGTATTTGTGGTCCTCGGGATTGTAGGCCAGATAGGACTGCGTCACGGGGAAGGCGCCGGTCATGTCGATGGTCGTCGCCGGGATGGAGTCCTTGTACTGCTCCAGCGTATTGCGGTCATCGGGCGCATTGAAGTAGAACTGGCGGTCATCGTAGTATTTTTTCCGGATACCCAGCTGATAGCCCGCCAGACCGCAGGCATACTTGATGCTCTCGGCATCCGTAAAGGCAGTGTGCTCCAGGGCTTTCCCGTTGTTGATCCGGTAGAAGGCGCCGTAATCCCCGCCCAGGACACCGCCGACGCCGTTGAGGTTGTCGAGATCGTCCCGGTTCGTGACATTGATCAGCCAGTCGATGGGGCCGCCGAAGTGGATCATGATCGGGTCATAGCGCATGGCTTCCAGCACGAAGTAGGAGCGGGTGCTGCGGATGTTGCCGATGAGGCCCAGATTCTGCCAGTCCTGAATGATGCCCATCTGCCGGCTCATGCTGCCCTCTTCGATCATCTCGTAGAAGACATCGACCTTGTCCAGACCGTACTGGGGCTGTGCCTCCCAGTTGATGGGATACATGACGGCGATCGGGCGCTGTTTTTTGACCTCCGGGTCGATCTCCAGATTGGTCAGGACGCTCCGAATCGTCGTATCCTCAGGCTCGGCAGGTTCTGACGCCGTTGTAGGTGTCTGCGGAGTACTGGCTTTCCCGTCTGCAGAAGCCTTCGAGTCTTCCCCTGCGGCGGCAGCTTTTTTCTCCTTAGCGCCTTCTGCCACCTTTTTTTCCTGTGCGTCCGCAGCAGTCGCTTTTTTCTCCTGCGCGCCCGCAGCCGTCTGCTGCCCTTCGTCCTGTTTTGCTGTGGCTTGTTCCGCCCGGACTTTGGCGGGATCTGCTGTCACTGTTTTATAGTCACTGCAGCCCGAGAGGGCAAGACAAAAGGCGGCGGCCAGGGCCGCTGCAAAGGTCAGTCGTGTTTTCATGAAGTTTTCTCCCTTCCGGGTCTGCTGAATATGGATCGTGTGTGAAATCGCTTTCCGAGGAGCTTTTTCAGGTAATTCCTCCGGGGAACTCTTTCGGGAAGTTCTTTCAGGAATATTTCCGGAGAACTCTTTCGAGGAGTTCTTCCAGGGAATTTTTCCAGGGAACTCTTTTAGGGGAGTTCTTCCGGGGAATTTTTCCGGGGAACTCTTTCGGGGGAACTCTTTCGGGGGAGTTCTTCCGGGAAAATATTTGATGGAGCTTTTCGTGGAACTGGTGGAACTGTTTGAGGAACTGAAGTGGAAATATGTATAAAGACCAATAAAATAGCGATACAATGCGGAAACAGACCAGAAGACTGTGCTGTGTCCTTTTCCTTACGAAAGTCCCGGTTGCGTTTTTATACGGCTGTGTGCAGAGTGCAGTTTCGAGGCATAAATATTCGTGTTGTCCGTGCTGAGAAGGTCCGCGAAACAGGTAGTGTGCCTTCGGTCCGTCGACGAAGCCTGTGCCGGGGCGGTATAGCGTTACAAATATGTTCGTCCTTTCCGCTTATTATAACCGAATACGCCGGAATTGTAAACTGAGTCATGTCCGGACGGAAGGCAGGCGCCAAAGCGTGTGTTGCTCCACGCCCCCTCGAAGGGCGGAAGCAAAGCTTCGCATTGCTGTAACGTTGCGTTCGGCGATTCCAATGCGCTGCACTGCACGCAACACACTCTGTGAGTGTGTTAACGCCGTTCCACTCGGGTTTTTCGCGAAAAAGCCGCGAAAAACACCTCGAGGCTTCAGGTGGGTCTGTACTGTAACCACAGCGTTACTCTACGCCCTTCGGGGGGCGTGCAGCAACCGGTGACGTGCAGACCGGCACAATTGACCATCATTCTCTATAGCGTGAGGAGAAAAAGTGATGTAAAATGGAAAAGTCTTTTGTAGTATCGGGGTGGGGGGGATAAACATGAAGCATAAACAGGATGGACACAAGGAAGGCGGCATGCGGCTTCGAACAGCCAGCGTGGCCTTTGTCGTCGCGGCCTGCCTGGCGGCACTCGCCCTCTTCACCGCGGACTATATGGTCACCAGCGGGTACCATGAAATGGAGCAGGCCAGCAACAATTATATATCCGCCAAACAGGCGGCCTCCGACCTGGAGGCGGGCTCGGACTATCTGACGGACCGCGTCCGCTGCTTTGTCGTGACCGGGGAGATCGAGTATCTGGAGGACTACTTCAGGGAGGCGGAGATCACAAGGCGCCGCGACAGGGCCCTGTCTGACCTGGAGGTCCTCGTACAGGGAGATGAGAACGCTGCCTACCGGAGCCTCGCAAAGGCGCTGGAATACTCGAATGAACTGATGGATCTGGAGTACCATGCGATGCGGCTGACGCTGGAAGCCGGACATTACCTCCCTTCCGATCTGGCAAAAGTGCCGGAGATCGTGAGTCAGACCGAACTCAGCCGGGAAGAGACTGCGATGACCTCCGGTGCCAAAAGGACCCGTGCCCAGGGCCTTGTCTTCAACGCATTTTACATGAACTACAAGGAAAAGATCCGCGGCAACGTGTCGACCTGTACGGAGCACCTCATCGAGACGACCAGCCAGGAGCTTGCGAAAGCCTCCGGCAGGATGAACCGCCTGCTGAGAATCCAGGCGGGATTTACGATCATGTTTCTCGCCATCGTCCTCGCACTGGTCTGGTTTATCAGCTCCCAGGTCCGGCGCCCCCTGACCAATATGGTGGAACTGATGCGGGAGCAGAAGATCGTTCCCTCCACCGGGGCGGCCGAACTGCGCTTCGTCACACACACCTACAACGAGATCCTGGCTGAGAACAAGGCCCACCAGGAAAAGCTGGCCTATGAAGCCACACATGACTCCCTGACCGGCCTTTACAACCGGGGTGCCTACGAGATGTTCATGCAGACGATGGATACCAGCCACATCGCCCTCATGCTGGTCGACGTGGACAGGTTCAAGACCGTGAACGACACCTATGGACACGATGTAGGCGACCGCGTCCTCAAACGCGTCGCCAGAACCCTGAAAAACAGCTTTCGCTCCGTGGATATCGTCTGCCGCATCGGCGGCGACGAATTTGCCGTCATCCTGACTCGCGTCAACAGCTCCATGAGCCGGACGATCCGGGACAAGATCGAGCAGATCAACGAGATCCTTCAGAAGGAGGAGGACAGCCTGCCCCTGACCTCCCTGAGCGTCGGCGTAGCCTTCGCAGACCGGAAAAACCCGAAGGGCGACATTTTCAAGGACGCAGATACGGCGCTTTATATTATGAAAGAAGCCGGCCGCTGCGGCTGTGCCGTGTACGGCGAACAGGACTGAAACAGGGTGGACTGAAACAGGGGATGGTTTTTCGATTCACCCGCATCAGAACCACATGACAAAAAACGAGCATGAAACAGAGGGCGGTTTTTCGTTTTATCCGCGTCAGAACCATACGACAGTGAAACAGAGGACGGTTTTTCGTTTTATTCGCGTCAGAACCATAGGACAGGAGGAGTAAAATGGACCAGAATATTTTTAAGAGAAATGAACTGCTGGCACAGAAAGTGATCAAAGGACTGAAATCGCGCCAGATGACCGGCTATTACGCGGCGGACAAGGCGGAGGCTCTGAAACTGGCCCTCTCCCTGATCCCGGAGGAATGTTCCATCACGATGGGAGGCGCCATGAGCGCCCATGAGATCGGGCTGCCGCAGGCTCTCGCCGAAGGAAATTACAACTTTATCGACAGGGATAAGATCGAAGATAAACGGGCCGCCATGCTGGCCGCCTACGATGCGGACTGGTTCCTCGCCAGCGCGAATGCGATGACCGAGGACGGCATCATCGTCAACATTGACGGAAACGCCAACCGCGTCTCCGCCATTGCCCAGGGCCCCAGACACGTTCTCTTCATCGTTGGCATGAACAAGATCTGTGATGACGTGGACGGCGCTCTGAAGCGTGCCCGTAACGTCGCCGCTCCGATCAACGCCCAGCGCTTTGGCCTCGATACCCCCTGCGCCAAGACCGGCTCCTGCATGAACTGCAAATCCCCGGACACCATTTGCTGCCAGTTCCTGGTCACTCGCTACTCCAAACATCCGGACAGGATCCATGTGATCCTGGTCAATGATTTCCTTGGGTTTTAAATAAAGCAAACCCGGGAAATGCCCCCTGTTTCAAAAAAGCAAACCGGGCAAGTGCCCCCTGTTTCCCGAAAAGTGAACCGGGGAACGTACCCTGTTAAAAAAGTCAAAAACCGGGGAACCGGGAACCATCCCGCACAGACAGCAGAAAGGACAAGATGAAGATCGTAGAGAATACCGTGACATCCTTTACAGAAGTACTCGCTTCCCCGGCCCCGGTTCCGGGCGGCGGAGGCGCCAGCGCCCTTACCGGCGCCATCGGCATCGCCCTGGGCGACATGGTCGGAGAACTGACGGTCGGGAAAAAGAAATACGCGGAAGTGGAAGAGGAGATCAAGGGGCTGATGAAACGTGCCCAGGCCCTCCGGCAGAAGTTCCTGGTCCTGGTCGACGGCGACGCAGAGGCATTTGCGCCCCTTGCGAAGGCCTACGGGATCCCGAAGGACGACCCGGACCGCGACAGGATCATGGAGGAAGCCCTGAAAACCGCCTGCAGCGCCCCCATGGACATCATGCGCGCCTGCGCGGAGGCAATCGACATCATCCGGGCATTTGCCGAAAAAGGCTCCCGCCTCGCGGTCTCCGACGCCGGATGCGGCGCCGTCCTGTGCAAGGCCGCCATGCAGGCTGCCTCCCTCAATGTCTATATCAATACAAAGTCCATGAAAGACCGGCAGGCAGCCCGGGCCCTCGAAGAGGAGGCGGACGCTCTCCTCGCGAAATACTGCGGGCTGGCGGATGAGATCTACGCAGAGGTCGTGACGGGAATCCGGAAGTAAGGACCTGCCGCCTGCACCTGGCAGGAATCCGGAAGTAAGGATCCGCTGCCTGCACTAGACAGCAGGCCGACAGCCGGCCGACAGCAGAAAGGGAGAACAATGGCAAAAATCTTTAAGGGAAAAGAAGTCGCGGACGCATTGACAGAAAAACTGAACACCCAAGTCGAAGCGCTCAGGGCAGCGGGAGTCATCCCGACCCTCTGCATATTCCGGGTTGGGGAGCGGCCCGATGACCTGGCATACGAGCGGGGCGCCACAAAGCGTGCGCAGCTGGCGGGGGTCGAAGTGCGGAATGTGATCCTGCCGTCGGACGTCGACCAGGAGACCTTTGACCGGAAACTGAAAGAGGTCAACGAGGACCCCGCGATCCACGGAATCCTGCTCTTTCGCCCCCTGCCCGGGCACCTGGACAACGAAAGAGCCAGGCAGATGCTGAACCCGGCAAAGGATGTTGACGGCTGCACAGACCTCTCCCTCGCGGGAGTATTTACAAACACAAAGACAGGCTTTCCGCCCTGTACAGCCCAGGCCGCCATGGAGATCCTCCACCACTTCGGCGTCGGCATCTCCGGGAAAAAGGCCGCAGTCATCGGTCGCTCACTTGTCATCGGCCGCCCGGTCGCCATGATGCTCATGCATGAAAACGCGACAGTTGTCAACTGCCATACCCGCACTATCGACGTCCCCTCCATTACTCGGGAGGCGGACATCCTGATCGCGGCCTCCGGACAGCTCCACAGCGTCACCAGGGAGTATACCAACCCGGACCAGGTCGTGATCGATGTCGGCATCAACTGGGACGAGGAAAAAGGAGGCATCTCCGGCGACGTCGCCTTTGATGACGTCGAGCCTTATGTGCGGGCCATAACCCCCGTGCCCGGCGGTGTCGGCAGCGTCACCTCCACAGTCCTGGTCAGCCACGTCGTGGAAGCAGCGAAGAAGGCAGTCTGACCCCGGGCGACAATGGGGGTGACAATGGGGGTGACAAAAAGAACCGTCCCTGTTAGGAGGAGGAAGCAAGCCATGTCCGGGAAAAGGAAAGAAGACAATTATCTGTCAATGATAGAAGAGTTGAAAAAGGATGAGCTCCGCCAGGCGATATGTCTGATGGCGGGTTCGTCGACGAAGGCGGAGAAGGCGCTTTTAGATTATCTTGCACAGGTTGGCGTGAAAAACCCGGAATATGATAAAGCTCGTGAGCGGCGGAGGAAAGCGGCAGAATCACAAATCCGGACGATCTGGGCAGATGCTGTCATCGTTCTGGAGGCTATGGAGGAAGGGGATTATGAGGAACTGACAGAGCGGGGGTTCACGGATTATTACTTTGAGGATGCCAATATTGACGACCAGATCGGGAAGATCCGGTCACTCATCGAGAAAGAGCCGCTGTCTGAGTCTTTTCGACTGGAAATGATGGAGCAGATTCTTACGGATTCAGCGGATTATGAGTATACAGGAGAGGAGGAACTCGATCTTGCCTGGATGCTTTGTGAATCCAGAGAGTCAAAATGCAGATATTTGGATATTCTACGGGAGGTATACCCGTATAAGCACGAGAGGACGAGAAAAATCCTGCAGGAGATCGGCTCGGAAGGCGAGTATCTTAAATACCTGGAAGATAGTGCTGACATACCGGAAAATGCAGTAGAATTGTATCAGAATTATCTCTCCAGGGGAGAGGCGGGGAAGGCAGTAGAGGTCCTTTGGAAATCGCTGGAACGAAATCCAAACAGCCAGCTGCTTTTGGATACTCTGTTTTCCAGGGCAGAGGAGGATGGAGATCCCATAGTCTTTGAGCGCCTCGCCGGAATTCTGGCAGGGCATATGCGGTCAGACTGTCTTCAAATAGCAGAAAAGATCGCAGAAAAGCTGGAGGGGGAATCAGGGCAGGAAAAGCTGGATGAACTCTTGCCGGCAGCTTTTTTCCAGACATTCTCTGACCAGGATATGCGGAAGTGGATCAGCTGCTGTCAGAAAAAAATGAGGCCGGAAGCCTATGCGAAGCAGGAGAAAGCCCTGCTCTCGTATTTCGAAAAACGCAACCCCAGGGAATACTGTCTTTTCAGCATCCGGGAAGGCCGCCCGGAGGAAGCTCTCCGGATCCTCAGCGAGGATGAGTCCATCCGCAAGGAGAATTCCTATAACCGGTACCTGGACGAAGACCATGTAATATCCTCCAGACTCCTGGATCTGTATCCGGAGGAAATAGAAAGACATTACTGGGAGGAAGTCAATTATTACCGATACACAAAAGAGTATTACGCCAGGTGCGCAAAAATCCTGTGCGAACTTCAGGAGATCGCCCGAAAGAACGGAACAATGGATACATGGAAGGCCCGGTTTGACACCCTGGTCAGCGAGAGCAGGCGCAGACGGTATCTGCTGGCAGAATTCAGGGCTCAAAAGCTGCTTAAATGACAATAGGGACAATGACAATAGGGACGGTTCTTTTTGTCACTTTGCTGTTCCAGGCAGAAGATGTGACAAAAAGAACCGTCCCTACTGCGGGCGATAACCCCTGAGCCAGGCGGGGGCGGCGACGTCACCTCCACAGTCCTGTTCAGCCGCGTTGTGGAAGCGGCGAAGAAGGCAGTTTGACCATAGAGAGAACGGAAGGAGAAAAAATGTCTTTTGAAAAAGCCTCTGCATATTTGCGGAAAATCGGCCTGGAGGACCGGATCATCGTGCCGGAGAACTCCAGCGCGACGGTGGAGCTCGCTGCGCAGGCGATTGGTGTAAAGCCGGGGGAGATCGCCAAGACCTTGTCCTTCCTGACGAAGGAGGGCCCGCTGCTGGTGCTCGCAGAAGGGACTGCCCGCGTAGACAATCGCAAATACAAAGATACCTTCCACATAAAAGCAAAAATGATTCCCGGCGCAGATGTGGAGGAAATCGTCGGTCATGCCCCCGGAGGAGTCTGTCCGTTCGGAATCAAAGAAGGAATCCCTGTCTACATGGATGAAAGCCTGCGCAAATATGACGTTGTCTACCCTGCAGCAGGGGACGACCACAGCGCGGTCAGGCTGTCTGTCGCGGAACTGGAATCCGCTGCGGGAGCCATCGGTTGGGTGGACGTTTGCAAATAGGGTAAACGGTGACAAAGGGGACGGTTCTTTTTGTCATCGCTGTGTTTTGATCATAGGAGGTGACAAAAAGAACCGTCCCTACTGTCTCGTCCCTACTGTCTCGTCCCTACTGTCTCGTCCCTACTGTCTCGCTATTCCGAGGATAAAGCCAGACTGCGGCAGATCACGCATGAAGACAGTCGATACCGCAGTCTGGACCGCAGGAGTGCAGAACTGCTCAATCTTGCGTCAAACTCGAGACTTATATTTACCAGATGGACAGAAAAGGAGGAAAGGGTCGACGTGTGCACAGCTATTGATGAGATGAGAAAAGAATCCTGGGAGGAAGGACTGGCCAGGGGCAGCAGGAAGACGCTGCTCAGCAATATTGAAAATGTCATGGGTGCTTTCGGTGTTACTCTGGAACGTGCTATGGATGCGCTCCAGGTGGATCCTGCCCAAAGGGAGAGCCTTTCCCGTGAATTGGGTCACCGGAGCGGTACTCCCGGAACATCACAATGAACAGTCGGATCTCCCTCTCTCTGCTGTCTGAAAAAAGCGCGCATCCTGCCTGTACTGTTTACGCGCACACAGGCTTCATGACGTGACATGTTACACATACTATCATGTACCATTATCATGTACAGGGGCTGCCGCATCAGTTGAACTTTTCTGCTGATGCTACAGCCTCTTTTTCTTTCCCTCTTCCCTGCAGCAGGTTTTGCTTCAGACGCCCGACTTACTGGCGTCCTGCAGGACGTCTTTTTCTATATCTATATTCACATGTGTTTTCTGAAATATTGTATTAATATATTGACACAAGTGCCGAGCGGACGTATACTATTATTGTATTAAATCAATAGTACAAATGGGCGGCGTAAGAAAAGCACTGTAGACAGAATAGAAACACAGGAGAGGAACACTGGAGTGAAGTACAGGAGAGTGACAGATGAAGTGGAGATTTGAAAGTGGAATTCCGATCTACCTGCAGATCCTGGAGAGGCTCAGAACGGACATTGCGAGCGGGACGTACCCGCCGGGCGCGAAGCTGCCGCCGGTGCGGGAGCTGGCGCTGGAGGCAGGGGTGAATCCCAACACGATGCAGCGGGCCTTTGCAGAGCTGGAGCGGGACGGGATCGTCTACACACAGAGGACAAGCGGGCGGTTTGTCACAGGCGATGAAACGGCGCTCAGACAGCTGCGGCGCTCGCTCAGTGAAGGCGTAGTCGACGAGATGTGTTCCCGGCTGGTCCGCATGGGGATGAAAAAGGACGAGATCGTGACGGCGGTAAGGGAATGGACGTCTGAAAATCCTGAAAATAAAGAAGGACCGGGATCGTGTCTGAAAGCAAATGAATGAAGAAGGCCGCTATTCTGCCGGCAGTACAGGGCTGGTACTAAAGAAGGCCGCAATTCTGCTGACAGTACAGGACTGGTGCTAAAGAAGGCCGCTATGCTGCCGGCAGTACAGGGCTGGTTCCGGCAGAATAGCCGAACTCAAAAGTGGCTTGAAGATGACAAAAAGAACCGTCCCTGTTGTCACCTGCAGTCTATGGAGGAAATTGATATGGCAGTACTGGAATGTATTGATCTTGAAAAATGGTACGGAAATGTAAAAGCGCTCAACGGGGTGAACCTGGCTCTGGAGCCGGGGCGGATCGTCGGTCTTGTCGGGCCGAACGGCAGCGGGAAGACGACGCTGATTAAGCTGGCCCAGCACCTGCTCACCCCCACGCACGGGCAGATCCTGATCGGCGGGATGGAACCCGGGGCGGAGACCAAGGAGATCGTGTCCTACCTGCCGGACAGGGATTTCCTGCCCGGATGGATGAATGTGGAGTCGCTCCTGGATTTTTACAGCGACTTTTATCCCGATTTTGACGCCGGCCGGGCCGGGCAGATGCTGGATGCTCTGCAGATCGATCCGCACCGGGTCTTTAAAAAGCTGTCCAAGGGGACGCGGGAAAAGGTGCAGCTCATTATGACCATGAGCCGGAGAGCGTCTGTCTACCTGCTCGACGAGCCGATCGCGGGCGTGGACCCGGCGGCGCGCGATTACATCCTGCGCACGATCATCAGCAACTATTCGGAAAACGGCCTGGTCCTGCTCTCCACCCACCTGATCACGGACGTGGAGCCGGTGCTGGACGAAGTCGTCTTCCTGAAACAGGGACATGTTGAACTGCATGAAAATGCGGATGCCCTGCGGGAACGCACCGGTATGAGCGTGGACGGATACTTCCGGGAAGTCTTCAGATGCTGAGAGACCGCGCAGCAGCGCTCCCCCGGGCAGCCGGGAGGATAAAACAGCGGTATATGCCCGGGACGGTATACCTGACTGTATGCTATGAATGCCACATACATGAATAAAACAGTGTATATCTATATGTACATACATACACATTTATATAGAAAGAAGTCGTTGGATTTTTGGAGGTATCTCTATGCTGACAAAACTGATTGGATATGAAATGAAAGCATTCGGGCGGATCATACTGCCCCTGTACGCAGCCACCATCGGCCTGTCCTTCCTGATCGGCCTCGGGATCCGGTTCCTGCCGGAAAAAGCCTATACCAACTGGGTCGGCGGACTGGTGATCACGACCTTTTCGGTCCTCATCGTCGCGACCATGGTCATGACCGCCGTGCTCTGCGTGCAGCGCTTCTACCAGAACCTGCTCGCGAATGAGGGCTACCTCATGTTTTCCCTCCCGGTCGGGACCCACACCCTGATCCTCTCCAAGGCGCTTGGTGCCCTGATCTGGGCCCTGCTCGGCTGTCTGGCAGGCATCGCGACCATGACGGTCATGGCCCTGGGAGCCATGCCGTTTCGCGAGATCGGCAGAGCCCTGCGGGATATTTCCATGGCCCTGAACCGGCTCTTCCTCAGGGACGGCCTGGTCCAGTGCCTCATCTGGACCCTGATCGCCGTCCTCCTCTTCGCCGTCATGCTGATGCAGATCTATGCGGCCCTCGCGATCGGCCATCAGTGGACCGCCCATCGGATTCTCGGGAGTGTGCTGGCCTATTTCGGCATTGACATTCTCAAGAGCGTGGCAGCCGGGATTCTGACCAATATCGGTGTTTACACTGGTTTTATAGGCCTTCTTGTCTCCCAGGCCGAGGCTGATGCCGGCTCCGCCGCATGGATGGCGGGAGTGCAGACAGCCACCGTCATACAATCACTGGTCCTGATCGTCGTCTTCAGCGCAGTCACGTGGTTTCTCCTTGACAGAAGACTGAATCTGGAATGAAACGCCTCTGCGAGCATGCAAAGTGTGAAAAAATGAAAAAATACGCCGGGGAACCTGTCCCCGAAAGATTCAGAGCAACCGTTACCCGCCGGGGTGGCGGTTGTTTTGCATATTCAAGCTGACACCTATGTGATCCTGGGCTGAATACGGAAACACTTCCGGGGGCGGCACCTGCTCTCGCTCCTGTCACTCCGGGCATGCCATCTGCAGACCCTCCCGGACTCTTGAAAAAACCTTTTCAAGCCTGTAAAGCGCGGGGCGTCACAAAAAAACGGCACAGAGCGTTCATAAAATTTTCATTTTTTGACGCCTTTTTTGATGATGCCCTCTGTATAATGCTTATATAAAGATGTACTTTGCAGGCAGTGGAAGTGAAGGAACAGCCGGATCTATCCACATTTCCGGGAAAATCTGTTCCGGATCGTCCACAGTAAGCGTGGCCTGTGGATAAGAAGAGCAAGGACACAAAGCTCCCTGTGAAGACAATCAGACATCTTTTCATGATCTGTGACCCGTCCCGGGAACCGGGAGCATCGGACACAGGTCCGTAACAACTGTTGGGAAATCCTTCGACACAGGATGACCCGCACCGCATGTCCGGCACCGCGATGACACGTGTCTGCACATATGCAGGGCACGCAGACAAAATGCGATGCGGCATTCCTGATGCGGCATTCCTATAGAAGGATTACCTATATAGAAATAAGAAAGAGAAGCGTCAACCATCTGACGGACGACACGTGGGTCTGCCAGAAATGACCGCGCAGCCAGACGGTCGAATGCGACCGCATACCTGCATGCGATCAGGCCGCAGAGCTGACGCGAGTTCAGAAAGGAGGCGGAAACAGACTCATCCCGGAGACCTGTGAAGAATGCATCACAAGCATCCGCAGTCAGTCATCCCGAAACAGGCAGTCCGCCGCAGGGGCCGATCGACCCGTGTAGCTGACGGGAAGAGACACCTGGCCGCCGGACACAGCTCAAACGGACCTCGAAAGCCTTCCGAATCGGAGGCCCGGACGAGCCCACCAGCCGGGAAGGAGTCAAAGAGAAAAAAGAACGCAACTGTCAACAAAACATGTTTTATTGCCGCTATTTACTTACATCTTTGACGCCTGTCATGACGAACCATCCTGTATCATATGGATATAAGATGATTTGCACTATTAAAGAGCATGACAGGCACAGCAACTGCTAACAAAAACAGGCAAGAGAAACACGTACACACTTGATTCGGAAGGCCATCCTTCCATGTGCGTTCCGGCCGTTTCCGGAGCCGGGCCCTGTACACCTATCTTTCAGGACGAAGTCCAGCCCCTTGGATTTTGATCCCGACATGAACCACGACAGGTACATGCCGGATCCCGTCAGAAGATGCGTCAGGGACAGGCAGCCGCGAAACGACAGCAGACGCAGCGCCGCAACATTCTTTACAGCCAACTCATCAACTGCGTTCAAGAAGCGCAAGTAACACAAACATAACTGATGAGAAAAGATGCAAAGGGGCAGCGCACGCGCCCCGGGACGAGCAGCATTGCTTGAACTGTTGAACGTGAGGGGATGATCAGACATCAAACGCGAAGCGGATAGTTCCCCCACAACAAAAACATGGGATGGTGATTCCTCCCGAGAAAGGAATGATTATGAAACGTTTTAAAAAGATTTTGGCCTTTGCTATTGTCATGGTATTGACTTTAGCACTGGCACTGCCGGCAATGGCAGCACCTGGTGGTGCGATTAACAACACACCAGGAACAGGTACAATTACAGTTGAGAACGCTGCAAAAGGTGAAACCTATAAGATTTTCAAGATCTTTGATGCCACAATCTCTAAGGTTGAAGGTGAAGACGGCGTAGCAGATGCTATTTCCTATACGTATTCGAGCGCAACTCTGCCGGAGACGCTGGCAGCTGCATTTGAAATTGAGACGATCGGCGGTATAAATTACGTCAAAGTTAAGTCTGGCAAGAGCGATGATGATGTCCTAGATGCTGTAAAGGCCTATATGGCGGCGGTTGCTGACAGTGCAGCTACAGATAGCAAAATTGGCGACGGCAATCCGGTTGTGTTCAGCGGCCTTGACTTCGGTTACTACGGAGTAAAATCCACCCAGGGTGCTGTTGTTAGCATTGATTCTGCAAACCCTAATGCAACAATTTATGACAAGAATACCTCAACTCCTACACCTACAAAGACTGTTGAAGATGATTCTTATTCCATCGGCGACACTGTGAAGTATACTTCTACTTTCTCCACCCCTAACTTCCTGGGTGAAGGTTCAAATGCTAAGCAGGTTACCAAGATTCTGGTCGAGGATACTCTGCCTGAATTCCTGAGCAACGTCACAGTTACTTCTGCCAAGGTTGTGTCATCTGATGGAACTACTGAAGAGGGTGATGTTACCAGCCTTTTTGCTAACTTTGGTACGACAAAGAAAGTTTTTGTTCCGTGGGCTACGTTTACTCCGGGAGAGGGTTACGCTGCTGATGATGCACATGATAACATCGGAACTTGGGAAAGCTTATACACCAACGGTGCAAAACTCGTTATCGAGTACGAGGGAACGCTGACCAGCACTACGAACATTGGCGCCAATGATCAGAACGATGTCACATTCACACCTTATGTTGATA
>JAFWDM010000019.1 GCA_017513005.1 Lachnospiraceae bacterium | reverse complement strand
TCCCATTGTAAGGAGCATATCTCTCAAAGGGGTAGCCGGCGGGATAGTGGTCCGCCAGGATCCGTTTCATCCAGACATCGACAGGAAACGCATCTGTGTGGTGCAGGCCGAACAGGGACACGCAGCTGGCTACCTTGGCCCCGACACCGAACAGGGCTGTCAGCGCCGTCATGGTTTTTTCTTCATCTGCATGCAGGAGACCGCTGAGATCGATCTTTCCGGCGCAGACAGCCTCTGCCGCCGCATGTACGTATCTGCCCCGGTACCCCAGCCTGCAGTCCGAGAGTTCCTCCTCCGACAAATTTCTGAGGGCTGCCGGCAGGGGAAATGCATAATATTCCCGTCCCCGGGAATCCGTTTTTCTTTCTCCGCATGCTTCTGAAATCATTTCCACAGATCTGCGGATGGCAGGTATATTTCTGTTCTGGGATATAATGAAGGTGATCAGCATCTCCCAGGGATCCTGGCGCAGGATCCGGATCCCTTTTTCATGGTCGGCAGCTTCCCGGAGAAAGGGGTCGCTGGCCGGATCGATCCGTCCGCGGATGGCCCGGTAGTTTTCCTCCAAATCAAAATAGTTTTTCCAGAAACCATCGATTTTTTCAGGGGAACATTCGAAATCATACCTGCCGCCGCCAAGGTCTGTCAGATACAGACACTCCGTCCCTGCTATGATCCGGTATGCACTGCGTCCGGACCCGCGCGGAGACCAGGCCGCCGGATCTGCCGCCATATCCTGTCTCTCCCAGCGGAAGCACTGGCCGCTGTCCGCGATCCGGTCCAAATCAAAATCATCGTCGATCTGTATAAGCAATTTTTTAAACCCCTGTCATCCTTAAGCAACAGCCGATCGCGCACATAGCCGGCGAGGTGGCATAGACCTTCTCCGCCTCCATATGATCCACTTCTCCTTCAGCAGCTTTAGGACTAACAAGAACCCGCAAAAAGGAATCAGCCAAAATACTCCTGCATCAGACTGTCAAATAACAGCTGCGCTTCATCCAATGCCGACTGCACCGCAACTTTGGATTTGTCGACCTGGGCAACGAAGGCATAATACTGATCCTGAACGCTTTTAGGTGGCTTTATAATCTGAAATGCTGATACTATTGGAACATTCAAATTTGGCATCGTCTGTCCAACCGCCATATCTTCAATTGTCCTTTTAAACGATGGGAAGGATATGATTTTTTGAATGTAATCTGCACTCAGATCGCCATTAGTTCTGATCAACAGACTTCCCGTGCCACACAGTAATCCGGCCTGTTCAACTACAGCACATCTTCCCATTTCACCTCGTCTGCCCATAACAACATCGCCTATCTGAAGATGATAAGCTGATAACTCATCATATTTCTCATCAGTTACGGTCAACTTATTATCCGGTGCAATTTTGCCATCAACGATATGTGATGGATTAACGAGGGCATGACCTCCGATAATATAGTCTTCTTTATGAAGCAATGAACCAAATGGCCCAATCTTTATCTCTGCCTCGTCCGATAGCGCTTTCTTTTTCCATCCCTTTGGATTACTAACAGGATCACCAAAGAGCTCGACAAATCGGGCTTTAATGAGTTCATCCAACTTTTGAAGCTCTTGCCGCCGTAGACGTATGACCTCTGTAATAATATCCAGTCGCTCACAGATTTCTTTCTGTTGATCAAATACGGCATCCGTCACTTCATAACGTGAAACATATGCATCAACTTTTAAATTGTGTAGGCCCGTGGTCTTATTTTCATATTCTCTGGTCCCACCTTTTCTATAATTGGCGAAAAGAGAGTAAAACACGTATCGCGGGAACCACTGATTTGAATCTTTAACTCGTAATAGGCCAGTAAAATTGTTGAAGAGATATGTTTTCTCAGGACCGTCATAATATATAACTCTGCCAACTGGCTGCTTATCACTTCCACCAGACTTTTCTAAAATGATGTCCCCTGGACGGAGATATTTTTCCTCAATATTCTTTTTTGTAATTCTTCTTGTCACAACACTGTCATAATTAACGACGCCTTCGTTGGTGAAGTTTGTTGTTCGCAAAACAGGAATTCCGTTTCCAGTTTCATCATCTGTTCCCCATTCCCCTGACAGAACTTTTCCTGTTATGTCAATAAGTTTCGCCATCCCTTCATCCCCACAAATATCAATACATACTCTCTATCATTTCTTTTAATTCCGGAATCTCTTTTGTAAGCGAGGCCACACCATACCAAGATCAACTCTTTCATAGTCATGAGCATGAAGATTTCTCATTGCTTTAATCGCATGCCAGGGGATTTCACTATGTTCTACCAGAAATTCATACGAGAGTCTGCTTACCAGTTCACCTATTTGTATGATGCACATGTTGCAGGAATACTGAAATTATATTCTTTTTAAAGATTCCACATCATTACAATATCCGACGATCTTTTCCAATACCTGTCGATCTTCATTCTTCATATATTAGTACCTCTTCCTGTTGTATTGCATGCAGAAAATCCTTATCTTCAATTCCAGTTGTCACGACATCAACATGACAGCCGAGGGTTTTTTCGAGGTCGGCTACGAACATGAAGTATCTAATCAGACTTTGCAGATGTCCTTTTTCAATGTATAAGTCCACATCGCTACTGTCGTCAGCTGTTCCGCGAGCATATGATCCGAACAGACTTACTCGTCTTACGCCATACTTTTTTGCTATGGGTTCTGTTTTTTCTTTTATTTCGTCAACCGTAAAACACATAGTTGTTCTCCTTGCCAAAGAGCTCGCAAATAACAAGTATACTCTCTCTGATTCATTCGCCCAGTTTCCGGACCTCTCCCGGACAGCTGATCTGTTCGATCCTTCCGTCCCGGATCCGGTAAGCCTCTCCGCGGATCTCCTCGCAAGCCGGTGTCTGGTAGAGATAGCTGCCATCCACAAGGGCATAGAAGGTCCTGCCCATGCTATCCGGATATGTGATATCCTCCATCAGGCGAAGACCGTCTATGACGTTATTTTTGACTGCATTGTAGTGGGGCAGAATATTATGGTCTGTCAGGCCAAGCCCGGGGATAAACCGCCTGTAAGAGGGGTCCAGCGCCTCGCCCGGCATCTCGGGCTGGGCATAGACTGTGCGCGCACAGTTCATGCTGCCGGCGCTGATGCCCATCACGATCCCGCTGTAGCCCGCAAGTCGGTCTGCGAGTCCGATTTTTTGAAAAAAGGCATTTTCCGTGGGTACGTGTCCGCCGCCGAGGATGACGAAATCGTAGTCACAGACGGCTGCAGCCTTCTCCTGTCCATTTCGGGCATCGCAGATGTCCATGCAGGCGACAGACAGACCGGTCTCCCGCAGGATATCTTCGAAATCCCGTCGCATTCTGTCGTTCATGGAATACTCGTCCGGAAAAGCAGAGATCAGAAGGCACCTCGCCTGACCCGGCCAGTGCCTGCGCAGCTCCTCCACCATGCCGTTGGCCGGGTTGAGGCCGCTGTAATCCGGCGTCTCATCGCTCCTGTATGTCCCGATCGGACTGCTTGTCAGAAAAAGAATCATTGTCGTGCTCTCCCTTCCATTTCGTGACCGGACCTTTAAAGGCCAGGCAGCGGAAATCCGGATTAACGGTCTCAGTGCCTGTATCATGCGAACATATACTGCCGGCAGATTCCGTTGCAGGAAGTATATCTCTTAAAAGGGGTAACCGGCGGCATACTCAACTCTAAAGCGCATCGTACTTGGCGGCCCTGCCCCGGGCCTTGTCCACCGGATACTTGGCCTCGTTCTGGTCCATCTTGCTGTTGACGATCTCGTCCTCATCCAGGCCCAGCCTGTCCAGCATATTCCGGCAGTAGACGAGAACGTCCGCCAGTTCCTCCTTCACATGCTGCAGGTCGTAGTCCGTGTCGCTCCACTGGAAGCATTCCAGGAGCTCGTTGGCCTCGATGGAGATGGATTTTGCAAGGTTGGCCGGAGTGTGGAACTGGTCCCAGTCACGGTCTTCGGTGAATTTGCGGATGCGGTCGATGGTTTGCTGGTTCATGCTTTTCTGATCATTCCTCGCACAATAACAATTGGGACTTATTACAATCTACAGGGCTCTCAAGCCTACTAATATCAATTAGTAAAGTATAGTACATTTTGTAGTTATTTACTATTAAGTTCCGTATTAACAGCGGCAATTATGTATATTATGCATGTGTTATGCTTTGCTATAGAAGATTGTATCTTTCCCGGTAATCCACTCTGAAGTCTATAATGCCGGCTCTTCCCGCTTCTCCAGGTACCTGACCTTTTCCCCGTCCCCCGGCATACTCGATCTCCGACCTGTTGCTGTCGCCGACGTTGATGACGCAGATCTCGTCGGCCTGTCGATCTTGCGCTTGTACATGTCGTCGAGCATTTCGCGGAAAAAATGTGGATTACATGATCATTCCCAGAGATACGGAGGAGCGCCTTCTCCTTGACCTCTTTAACGATATGCCTTGGATGGAGCGCGAACATTTATTGGAATACGCGAAAAAGCTGGCCAAAAAGGCTCAGACACAAAGCTGTTCGCGGAACGTTCCGGAGTCTAAGAAAAAAATTGCTGAGTTCTGCGATGTGGAAGTCTTTATGGATGAAAGCTTCAATGGTGCGCCTTCAGTGGATATCAATTATATGGACGATGATGTATATGGTCACATTGACCTTACTACCGGTAGAATCTCCGGGGATTTCTCAAAATATGTTTTGCCGGTAATAGAAGCATGGTTCCGGGAACATAAAGATATCCTTGTCTCTATGTGGGATAACAAAAGGATCGAACTTGTTCCGGCCTGGGAATGAGAGGTGAACCTCTATGGCATGCAGAATGGTCAAAAACCAGGCAATATATCAATTTATCCGAGATCACAGTTTTCGATTTCTATCAAAGCAACGATTGATTGCCGCCCGGGACGGTTCCAACCGGCATGTAACCGGGAAGGATCGTCCCGGGCAGTTTTTTTACTCATATAAGAGGTATTTTTGTCTCTGCTTCTTAAAAGTCTCCACGTCTTCCTGCCAGGATCTCTCGATCTCCTCCGTTTCGTACCCCTCTTCGATCATGTGCCGGATCCGGTCGGTCCCGAAGAGTTTGTCGATCCAGTATCGCCCCGCGTCATCAGGTGTTCCGAAGAAGGAAATGTCGGGCCTTGCTTCCCGGATGGCATGGTAAGCCCCGACCAGGTAGCGGAGATCGATCTTTTCCTGCAGGATCCGGTCCAGGGGAATCTGCCGCAGATCCCGGCCGCAGCAGGTCTGGCCCTCAAAGGGCGGTGCTTCGGCGCCCGGCATGCTGACAGGCGTGAATGTAAAGGAGTAGGTCTCCATACCCTGCAGGCAGGGGCTGCCGTAGACCTCGAAGGGGTAGTCCGTCCCTCTTCCGACGGAAACGGCTGTATTCTCGAAAAGGCAGGTAGAGGCGTAGAGGTAGACGGCGCGCATGTCCTTGAGGTTGGGGGAGGGGCGCACAGCCAGGGAGGTCAGGGTCTTGTGGGTATAGTTTTGGCAGGGGACCACGGTCAGGCGGCAGGAGTCCGGGCCGGTGTAGAGCCAGCCTTCGCCGTTGATCATCATGGCCAGCTCCCCCAGGGTCATTCCGTGGACGACGGGGATGGGAAGGAGGCCTACGCCCGAGGTAAAGCCGTCCTCCAGAATGGGACCGTCCACGTAGAAGCCGTTGGGATTAGGCCTGTCCAGGATCACGACCTCCTTGCCGGCCGCTGCGCAGGCGTCCATCAGGTGATACATGGAAATGTAATAAGTGTAAAAGCGCAGTCCCACGTCCTGGATGTCGACAACCAGCACGTCAAAGAGGTCCAGTTCCGCTTCCGTAGGACGCTTTGACCGGTTTCCGTACAGGGAGATGACCGGGACCCCGGTCCTTTCGTCCACGCTGTCATCGATATGGGCTCCGGCGTCGGATGTTCCTCGAAAGCCATGTTCAGGGCTGAATACGGCAGTCACGTTGACGTCCTGCCGGACCAGGACATCCAGGATATGATCTCCATATACGACGTCTGTCCCGTCCGGTTTTTTTCCAAAGGGGATCAGGTCAGCTCCGGTATCCGAAGAGTCTGGATCAGCCGGACCGATCCCGCTTCTGTCTGCTGTGCTCCGGTCAGCCGGATCAGTCCCCTTGTCCGCAGCGGCCTGCCTCTTTTCCGTCTTCGAAGGATCCTTCGCATTTGCGTCCGTCTCCTGATCGCCGGACTGGTCTCCTTCGATCCGGTTTCCGACGATTCCTGTCTGGTTGGAAAAAAGGGCGACCCGTTTTCCTTTCAGCAGCGGCAGATAGAGGTCTGCGCATTCGTCGCCTAAAAGGATGGTTTCTGCCGTCTGCTCTATCGCCTGTGTCTCCGCTCGGGCTGCCTCTGCTGATGTTTCTGCTCTTGCTCGGGCAGAATCTGCCGCTGTTTCCGCTCGCACAGCCTCTGCCGCTGTCCCTGTTACGAGCATGGCAATACCGGCAAGAACTGCCGTCATTTTATAAATAACATTTTTAAACATGGATCCGGGTCCTCCGTTTTTGCATTTGCGGCAGCTTCGACTTGCTGCACCTCCTGTCGTTCATTATAACACCCTTGCTCATGCTTTTCTCTTTATACTTGCATCCCATCATTTTCAGCGTCCTCTAAAACGTACAGACAAATATACGGTCCCGTTCATCCATTCCCGCGCAATGCCAGGAGCTACCTTTTTGTGGTTTGTTGACAGAATCTGCATCTTTTGCGAATATAGAATTAATTGTGAAAAAAACATGGTTTTCCACAACCGCAGACCGTATATCATGTATATCATGCATAAATACAGTCTGCGCAGAGAGTGAAATGCTAATCCGCGATCATTCACAAAGGAGGAGTATACCGGCGAGAAATTTAAGGCGATCGCCGAGGCCTTTGGCGTTGATACGACCGGCATGGACCAGGCGGCTTACAGGAAGGCCGCGATCGACGCGGTCCGCCAGCTCTCTGTCGATGTCGGCATTCCTGCAAAGCTTGAGAAGCTCAAGGAAGAGGACCTCCCCTTCCTGTGCGAGTCCGCGGCCGCGGATGCCTGCGCGCCCGGCAATCCCAGGGAGGCCACTCTGGCCGACTATGAGGCTATGTTCCGCAAACTGATGTGAAGTAAGCTTATGTGAACAAACTGATGTGAAGCGGACTGTTATGAATGAAACTGATGTATAGTAAACTAATGTGTAGTAAACTGATGTATAGTAAACTGATGTGAAATAAACTGAAATGAGGTGAATCGTTATGAGTGAAGAAAACAAGAAACTCGATATGCAGGATCTGGAGAATATTGCCGGTGGAAATGACGGCGCATTCGGACCGACGGACACGATCCACAATCTCGCCAGCTATGACGAACATGTGGTGGCACATCTGCCGGCAGGAAGCTGCCTCGTTATGAAGACGACCCACGGCCCGAACGGCAATGTCATGCCCGGACATGTTTTCTACAACGGGGACAGGATCTGGGTGCATAACCGCTACTGGGAGGGAAGGTGCTTCCTCGCCTATGACAAAGGTGAATTCGGCTACGTGGATGCCCAGTATGTCCAGTAAATGATATCCGGATCTTTTATCCGTCAGATGATCTGCAGCCGGCCGGAACGATCGTTCCGGTCGGCTGCCTGCATCAAAAGGGACGTAAGTCAGATGGGTCGAATAGATGGATTAAATGATCCGGTTTTCATGAACAGGGGGCTGCTGCGGGGCTGATTTTTTCAGCTGATGCAGCAGCCCCCTGTTTTCTTTTTCGAAGGATCTGTGGCTTTTGAGGGACTCGTTCTGATCGTGAATCTCTAATCATAGAAAAATGAGCCTTTCGGTGGTCATGACAGGAAACACTGCAGAAATCCGGGTACTCAGTTTTTTCTGGAGGCGGTCAGTTCCTTACAAAAAAACGCGCGGTCCTTTCTGTCATTCGGAAGCTGTAACCCGTTTTTTTTCGATTTTCAGACCATTTTTTGCATTATCTATGCACGAATATTCGTTTTTATCTTTGAAAGGCCGGGGCAGTATGCAGACTGCCCCGGCCTTTCGATACAATAAAAGCAGGGAAATATTCTAAAAGAGCCGGCAGGGCGCATCTGATGATCGATATATCTGGAGGATGCCATGAATAAAAGAAAACCTGTCACAAAAATCTGCGGCCGCTGCAGAGCAGAGATCCCGCGCGATGCAAAAATATGTCCGGAATGCGGGCAGAAGGTGAAGAGGATCCCCCTGAAAGCGGCTGTGATCGCAGCGGTCCTCATCGTCCTTTTTGCTGCCCTGTCCGGAACCTTGTCCGGAGGCAGAGGCGGCAGAACGGGTACAGACGGTACAGGCACTGCCAAAAAAACAGGGGAAACCGGAACAGACAGAAAAACAGAGGGCCGGGAGACTGGGAGCGGCACCGGGGACCAGGGCTCCCCGGAGAGCAGAGACGAAAAAGGGGATCAGGATACACCGGAGAGCAGGGACGAAAACGGAGACCGGGACACCGCAGCCCCCCTCCAGGAAATCTATCGGGTAGGGGATGTCCTGCAGGACGGGGACATGCGGATCACCTACATCGCAAGCGGTGACTACCATGAGGAAAACGAATATCTGCAGCCGGAGGACGGGTACCGCTATATTTATCTGAAATTCGCCTTTGAAAATACTTCTGAAAAAAAGAACAGGTCCGTCTCCTTCTACTCCTTCCGCTGCTACGCGGACGGATTTGCGGCGCAGGCCTACTACGGAGGGGAGAAGGACCTGTCAGCCTCCCTGTCGCCGGGCCGGGCCGCAACAGGTTTTATCTATTTCTCAGTGCCGCAGGACGCACAGGATATAGACATTGAATATGAGACAAATTTCCTGACCTCGGAAAAACTCCACTTCGCCTACGAGGGAGAGAAGGATTCCGGCTATGAACTTCCCGCCAATACGCAGCGAAATGCACATGCCTTCCAGCCGGGGGACGTCGTGGAGTCGGACACACTCCGCATCTCTTATCTGTCCTGCGAAAAGGACGATAGCGGCAGTGAATTTTTCCGTCCTGCCTCCGGCTGCAGCTTCTACACGCTGACCTTTGAATTTGAGAACACCGGGACTGCAGACCGAAACGTCAGCATCTATGATTTCCACTGCTATGCGGACGGCACAGGCTGCACCACTTCCTGGCACAGAGATGACTATCTCTCCGCGGACATCTCAGGCGGACGAAAGGCCAAAGGGACCGTTACCTTTGAGATACCGGATGACGCGCAGACCGTGGAGGCGGAATATGACGCCAACTACTGGACCAATGACCGGATCATCTTTACCGTTCGTTAGGATCATTCCTCACAGTTCCGGGAGCATCGCCACGCTTCTCGCCAGGATCCCGTTCATATGCGCGATAGCAGTGCCGTAATTTGTCACCGGCACGCCCTGGGCGGCGGCGCGGCTGATCCGGCTCTGCATTTCCCGCTCGTTCAGCATGCAGCCCCCGCAGTGAATTACGAGGGCATAGGAAGTCAGGTCCTCCGGAAATCCTGTGCCGGAAGAGGTCTCGATCTCAATCTCTTTTCCGGTGCGCGCCCGCAGCCAGCGGGGGAGCTTCACGGTGCCGATGTCCTCACACTGGCGGTGATGGGTACAGCCCTCCGCGATCAGGATGCGGTCCCCGTCCTGCAGGCGGTCGATCCGGGCCGCTCCGCGGACCGCGGTATTGAGAAACCCCTTGTACCGTGCCATCAGGATCGAGAAGGAAGTGAGCGGGATCTCCTCCGGGACATCCTTTTGTACTCTCGCAAAGACCTGGCTGTCCGTGATCACCAGCACAGGCGGCGTGCGCAGATTCTGCAGCGCCGCCTTTACGCTGTCCTCCTGGATGCACACCGCACTGCAGCGCGCATCCAGAATATCGCGAATCACCTGCTGCTGCGGCAGGATCAGACGGCCCTTCGGAGCCGCTTTGTCGATCGGGATGACCAGAAGGACAGTGGCGCCAGGCTGCAGAAGATCCGATACGAGACGGGGCTCCTTCCCCTGTCCCGCCTTCCAGGCGCGGTAGATCTCTCCG
>JAFWDM010000018.1 GCA_017513005.1 Lachnospiraceae bacterium | reverse complement strand
CGCCACGATCTGCCACGGCCCGCAGGTACTGGCTGCCGCAGGCGTGCTGAAAGGATATAAAGCGACCGCCTATCCTGCAGTCGGCCCCGATGTGACACTCGCGGGCGGCACCTATGTGGACGTCCCCGCGACAGACGCAGTCGTCGACCGCAACCTGGTCACGGCACCCGCCTGGCCCGGCGACACAGCGATCGTGAAAGAGTTCGCGAAACTTATGGGCGCAAAGATCGAGATCTGAACAGACACCGGCGGGGCAAATGATTATCCGCTCCCGGGATTAGAGATTCCAAAAGGGGCGCCTGCAACAGCTGAAGACTGATCAGCTATTGCAGGCGCCCCTGTTATTGGCTGCTTCTCTCTGCTTTCACTACTATCATCGCTTCTGGGAATTCAAGTTTGTGCCTGCGACGGAGAACATGACTAAAATGGCCGCTATTACTTCCCTCCAGATTTAAAACCCAGCTATTTTAGTTTAACTTCTGTATATGGCTTGCGTTTACATATCTCCACTTACTGTTTACCCTGATTTTAGCCCATCCATTGTTAATAGAACGAACGTGAACAATATCCCCCTTATATATAACTCCGTCGGATGCATAGGAAGTTCCCGGACCCGTTCTGATAGTTGTTTGTGTAACAATCACCTTATAGGGTTTTGTAATCAGATTGTTTGGTTTCACTTGATCTTCTATGGCTAGAGTCCCTTTAAATGTACTCTCATAATCTTTATGCTCTGTTGCCTCTGCAGCAAAGATCGCCTGTTGCATCATAAGGAAGATAGCTATAAAGAATATTCCTTTAAGTATATGAAGTGGATGTCTTTTCATAGTTGGTCGCCTCGTGTGCTTACTAATACACTACTCACATTTATTGTCCTGGCAGCACAATTATAAACATGTATGGACAAAACGTTGCTGCTCCCACCTTCTTGTTATATGACTGCATGTAAGCCTTGCGTGCTCCAGCCCGATTCAGCCTGTAACACCAAAATACTCTTTTGTAAGGAATGCCGGAACAGCATGTCCCGATGTAATTTTAATAGTTATACTTTTTACAAATCTTGAAGTTGATATACCATTTGCTATGTATACCTTATATGTTTTTTGTTCGCATCTCTCCACATAGCTTATCTCATGTTCCGTAACACAACCGTCAAAATATTTACACCCATGTTCATATACAGACACAGGAAGAAATAAATAGGCCAGCCAACAAACAGGGATCAAGATAAGTAATAGTTTCATGCAATTCTCTTCACGCAGTCCAACTGGCATGGCCAACACAACCGCAATAAGTATCAAGTAAAGCCAGCAAGATATAAAATATAGTAAAAGATCATGTATATTGGGCTTTACGTTAAAACAAAATTTTCCCAATTGAGGATTCCCTTTTATTCGCTCGGCCAGTTTGCATAATAACACTAAGGTGTATATAAATTCGGTTACCAGCACAAAAAGCATACAGCCTCCCGTAGTCTATATTGATACTCGCTAAATATTATGATGCTGGGACCTTTTGACCCCAGCATCATTAATATCTATATATGATATTTTACAATCATTTATTTGATTTGCCTTAACCTCTGAAGAAAGAACCGGTACCGTTCCTGTTTTTGTCAGAAGCAATAATATGAGCAAAGTCGAAACAATTATTTCAAACCTAATCTTCATTGTATTATCTCCGTTTCATAAAAGCATCTGCGTAATCTCTAGGAGCAGAACCTTTTAAAAGAAACTCGTATCGAATTCGATATATACATATTATCAAACAAATCTTAAGATCCCATTCATAAAGATATGAAGAATTATGAAGATTTGCGATGCTGCTTTTTAACTGTGCTATAATTCGTTCTGCACAGTTAGAAGCTATATGACTCAATTAAACCTCGCTCTCCGTGATATTGCCCGATTTTCCCGTTTAAATCCATTGATATGAAGATAAAAGATAGTATTCTGATCGTAGAAGATGACAGAGAACTTTGTAAAAGCCTGTCGGAAATATTGGTTAACGAGGGCTTTGCTGTAATAACAGTAAATACCGGAGAAGAAGCAATTCACCAGTTTTCTCCAACTGTGGATGTAATCATTCTGGATGTGATGCTGCCAGGAATGTCAGGAATTGATGTGTGCCGTGAAATACGGAGAAAGTCTTTTATTCCCATTCTGTTTCTGACAGCGAAATCCGAAGCTGCGGATAAGCTTTTGGGTCTCATCCGCCAGTATGCACGTAGAGATAAACCGGTCACGCTGTGCTTAATTTATGATGATACATATATCCATATCTATCTTGTAAATGAGCGGAGCTCTGTTGAGGCAACTATGATGGAACCTGCGCACCGCCATGGAATAGGAGTTCAAAACATTACCAGGATGATGCACAAAATGGGTGGTAAATGTGATGTGCAAATAAAAAATGAGTTTTATTCGGTCAGACTGTCTTTCCCGTTTTGCGAGCAATAGAATGGCTCTTTTCACCTGACCCTCCGCGGGCGTTTTTTCGTGTGACAGTTCTGTGCTGTTTCTCCTGCTATACTGTGCACATAGAAAACAAACAAAGCAGACCGATCTGCCGAAGCAAACAAAAAGCGGCAGGCGGATGATAAATAGAGAGGGAGAAAAATCATGAAGAACAAAGTCGTCATTGCATTCCTTGCCACCATTCTTGCCACCGGGATCAGCGTATACGCAGTAGCCCCCGGAACACATATCCCCGCAGCTGCCCCGGTAAATACAGCCACCGAAATCCAGGTCACAGAGACATCTACCGCGGCCGCCGCCACTGTAGAAGAAGCAGTCACAGAGACTGTTGAGAAAAAGGCCGCTGAGGACAAGGCCGCGAAGGAAGCCGCCGAGAAGAAGGCTGCTGAGGACAAGGCCGCGAAGGAAGCCGCCGAGAAGAAGGCTGCTGAGGACAAGGCCGCAAAGGAAGCCGCCGAGAAGAAGGCTGCTGAGGAAAAGGCCGTGAAGGAAGCCGCTGAAAAGAAGGCTGCTGAGGAAAAGGCCGCAAAGGAAGCCGCCGAGAAGAAGGCTGCTGAGGAAAAGGCCGCAAAGGAAGCCGCTGAGAAGAAGGCTGCTGAGGAAGAAGCACGCCGGCAGGCGGAGGAAGAAGCCAGGAGACAGGCGGAAGAAGCTGCCAGGAAGCAGGCCGAGGAAGAGGCCAGACGCCATGCCGAGGCAGACGCCCGGGACATCGCTCCGGAAATGCAGGATGAGATCCTTCCCGAGGAAGAGAACGCTGCGATCGCCGGCGATGTGATGGACGAGATCGAAATCGAAGAGAGCAAGAAGGCCGAGGAAGAGGCACAGCGCCAGGCCGAGGAGGAAGCTCGCAGGCAGGCCGAGGAAGAGGCACAACGCCAGGCCGAGGAAGAAGCCCGCAGACAGGCCGAGTAAGAGGCACAGCGCCAGGCTGAAGAAGAAGCACGCAGGCAGGCTGAGGAAGAAGCCCACAGACAGGCTGAGGAAGAGGCACAGCGTCAGGCTGAAGAAGAAGCACGCAGGCAGGCTGAGGAAGAAGCACGCAGGCAGGCTGAGGAAGAGGCACGCAGGCAGGCTGAGGAAGAGGCCAACAAGACCCAGACCATCAACGGCACAGTCACTGCAGTCAACGGAAGCACCCTGCAGGTTCGTGCGGAGGGCTCCAACATCACTGTTCTGACCGGTTCCGCGAAGATGGACATCGAAGATTCCATCGAGGAAGGTGACGAGGTCACCGTCGTGCTCAAGGGCCAGATGACCGGGAATGGCTGGAACGCCGTCAAGGTTACCGATAAGGTAACACACTGACAAATAGACTGTGTAAACTGCAAAAAAATGCGGTGGATTCCGGTAAAACATTATCTGATCACAAGACAGAAGAGTCCAACAGGGGCTCCTGCAAAAGCTGAAGACTTCTCAGCTTTTGCAGGAGGCCCTGTTGTTGGCTGCTGTTGTTGGCTGCTGTTGTTGGCTGCTGCTCCGCCTGCACTTACGCCGCCAATACATTTGCTTTCATGCTGCTTTTTACCGTCTATGCACCGGGGGTGGCAGCTTTATGAGGATTACCTCCCGGACTCTAACAGCAGCCTTGCTCTTTTCCTTACCTGCCCTTCTATCAGTTTAAGAGTCTGATCGGGCAGGTTGTATCTGCTGTGCTTCCTGATTTTAAAAGTCATGAGATGCCGCAGCTGCTCCCTGCTTTCTTCATCCATATGGGAAGCTGCTGTGGTAATAAAGTCATCGTAAACGCAAGGCTGCAAAGTCTGTACATAAGTATCAAGTGCATCTTCCGAACGCAGAAATTCCTCTCCCGCATAATTGAAAAGGGCGTTCCCGTGATCAAACAGCGGTGCCGGCGCAGTCACCCGGTTCATAGTGCTGTCAATCAGCAGCCCGAAATTGCCGAAGTGACGATCAGTATTGCACACCACCGCGTCAAAAACCAGCATATCCCTGAGAGACTTCTCAAAAGCCGGTCCAAGCGTACGGTAATACTCTGCCACCGCCTTCATTCCGCCTCTGGCAACGATCCTTCCGATTGGAATGTATGCAGTCTCCCTGTTCGTGAACAGCTCGCAGGTAGAGCAGAGAATCCCTTTCCACCTGGAAAGACCATAAGAAACCGCGTCGATTCCCATCGCTTCGGCGACCTGGGAAGCGTAAAACTCGGAATAGGGTTCATTCCCCGTATTCGATGCGCCGCTCGTTCCTCCCTTATACAGGACGATCTTTCCTGATACCCGTCGCCAGCACTTCGGAAGCATTCCATTTGTGGTGAACTCCGGGCTGGACCCGAACGTACTTCTTATACTGCTTCCAAAGCCTGTAAAAGCAATATATGCGAGAATCTGACTGAACCGATTCTCATAGAGGTTGTACTTGTCAAAGCTTCCCTCAAAGCCCTCTTCCGCAACCCAGTAGCTGTCATTTAGCGACAGTCCCTTGCTCACAGAAATGATACGCATAGGCCTGTTGATACTTAGCCCGCACCTGGCCAGAAAAGACCTGACAAATGCCCTGTTCCCCGGAATTGTTCTCCGCTTCAGCCATTTACCGATATTCTCCTCTGTGGGCTCTCCCATATCTAAAGGAATCAGCTGACGGTCGGACTCATTGATCCAATGAATCGTGATCTCCGGATCACTCGAATCCTCCGTTGCGTGAAACCTGATCAGAGGAGTGTCAAACAGTTTGAGAATATAATTCATAAAACTCCTTTTGGCACGATCGTCCTGTGGCGAACACCGCGTCAATAACAACTCCTTCGAAGTGAAGACTTGCTCGCGGGTATTGCGCGATGAAGAATAAAAATATCTCTGTGCCTGACAGACTGTACAGTCATTATAGGCGACAGGCATGTCTGATGCAAACGGATTGCCTATCCGTTTCTTTCCTCCTCTGAAACCGCATTGCATCACAGGAGAAGTGTGACAGTTCTGTGCAGTTTCCTCTGCTATACTGTGCACATAGAAAACAAACAAAGCAAACACGCCTGCCGAAGCAAACAAAAAACGGCAGACAGCTCATAGAGAAAAGGAGAAAAACCATGAAGACCAGAATCGTCCTTGCATTCTTTGCCACCGTACTTGCCACCGGGATCAGCGTATACGCAGTAGTCCCCGGAACACATACGTCCGCTGCCGCTCCGGCAAACACCTCCACCGAAAGCCAGGTCGCAGAGACCGCCACGGCGGCCGCAGCAAGTGTAGAAAGAGCAGTCCTCAAGGCTGTTGAAAAAACAGCTGCCGAAGAGAAGGCCGTTAAAGAAGCCGCTGAAGAGAAGGCCGCAAGGGAAGCTGCGGAAAAGAAAGCCGCTGAGGAAAAGGCCGCAAGGGAAGCTGCGGAAAAGAAAGCCGCCGAAGAAAAGGCCGCAAGGGAAGCTGCGGAGAAGAAGGCTGCCGAGGAGAAGGCCGCGAGGGAAGCTGCGGAGAAGAAAGCTGCCGAGGAGAAGGCCGCGAGGGAAGCCGCGGAAAAGAAGGCTGCCGAGGAGAAGAGGGCCGCTGAGAAAAAAGCTGCTGAGAAAAAAGCCGCTGAGGAAAAGGCCAGGAAACAGGCTGAGAAAGAAGCCAGGAAGCAGGCAGAGAAAGCTGCCAGAAAACAGGCAGAAGAGGAAGCCAGGCGCCAGGCAGAGGCAGACGCATGGGGCATCGCACCGGAGATGCAGGATGAGATCTTTTCCGGGGAAGGAGACATGGCGATTGCCGGCGGCATGATGACCAGCCTTAACTGATCACCCTCGCATTTGCACTGACAAAAACAACGCACACAAAAGGCTGTCGTTTTGAGTACTTTTCTCTTAATGCGACACCCCCGCCCCAAAAACCATGATTTAAGAGGCTGTTGCCAGGCTGAACTTTTCAGCTAATGCAACAGCCCCTTTTTGTGCCGGATCCGGGAAGAAAAGCCAAAATCGGGCAGCAGATCATCCTGCTGCACGCAACATTGCTGCGATGCGAAGCTTTGCTGCGATGCGAAGCTTTGCTGCTGCCCCCTCAAAGGGCGTGAACAATAACGACTACTCCTGTGCTTCCTGACCGGCGATAACGATCTTTGCGTCCGTCTCCCTGACGACCCACTCCATAGCCTGGGACGGATCATCGAACACCTTCGTCTCCGTGTACCCGCAAAAACGACCTTCCTTCACTTCATACAGCCTCACGATATTTCCGTCGACTTCGGCAAAAAGCCCTTTTTCCTTTTTATTGGGCGTGCCGTGCTGCCGTCTGGCCAGCTCCTCCTCTTTCTGCCTTTCCTGCTCCAGCAGCACTCCTGTCACAACGAGTCCGACCGCAACGCCGGCAGCCATAAATCCAAGTCTTCTCAGCATATCGCACCCCTCCCTACAACAAGTTTTGCTGCAAATGCCCGACTTACCGGCGTCCTGCGGGACGCCGTTTTTTGTCTCGTATCCTGAGCCGCCGCAAAGTCCTTTCCTGTTTTTAAACGCTGTCTCGCCAAAGGGTTCATCAATATTATACATTACTTTACGCCGCAAGCCGGAAAGATTTCTGAATTTTTCATTACCTGCACATAAAAAATTATTACAGTGTCGTTTTCTCTTTAATTATTGTTTTTTTCTCTTTAAATTTCGGTTCCGGTCTATCTACTACCTTTAAAGAGAAAATAAAGAGAAAATCGAACAAAACAGGACCCGGGAAAGAGGCCGGGACGGGCCACCGGAGCCTGTATTTTTCCGGTGCATGTTCTGTCCGATATTTGAAAAATGCTCTGCTCCGAAACAAGCCTGCAAAAACTTCCGAAAGCCGCTGCCGGCTTTTCGGAAGTTTTTTTCGTCAGAGTATTTTTTGGGGATCATCCGTTGCAGCGGCCTGCCGCGGTCATGCATCCACGGGCCCTGCGGCATGGTGTGCGGCGCGGGCTTTCTCCACGGCGTGCTCGACGTTGAGCCTGGAGAGGACCAGGGTGATAACGAAATTGATGCACATGGGGATCCACAGGTACATGACATGCAGCATGGTCAGGCAGGAGGCCGTCTGCACGGCGGCGCCGCCGACGTAGCCCGAAAAGGCAAGGAGCCATCCTGCGAGTGCAGTGCCGATGCCGCCGCCCAGCTTGGTGCCCAGAGAGGTGCAGGACTACATGGTGCCGTCGACACGCTTGCCGGTCTGCAGGTAGGTATACTCGGAGCAGGTGGCGATCAGGGCATTCATGTCACCCTGCAGGGGGCTCATCCCGATGGCGGCGACTGCCGTGCAGGCCAGCATGAGAGGGATGCTGCCCAGATAGCCCGCGATAACGACGCCCAGGCGCCCGATGGTTCCCACCGTGTACCCGAGAAGGTTCAGCTTATACATACCGCGGAAACGGGCGACCATCGCGGGTGTAAACAGAAGGCCGATGATCATCGGAATGTTGATCGCCCAGGAAAATACGCCCAGAAGATTTGCGTTGTGCAGGATATAGGTCATGTAGTAAATACCCATATTGAGCGTCGCGGTATAGATCTGCATCAGGATATAAGCCCCGCAGATCATCAGGTAATACTTGTTGCGGATCAGCAGCCCGAAGGCATCGAGCAGGGTGTATTTCTCTTCCGCCTGTGCGGCCGCCTTCGCCTTCTCCTCGTCTGCCAGTTCCTCCGGGGAGAGCTCGCGCACAGAGAGGACGGAGATGGTGTTGGAGATCACCCCGACGATCGCGTAGATGATCGCAACGGTGCGCCAGGCTGCGGCGCCGCCCCCGAAACGGGCGACGAGACCTACTGTGATCGTCTGGATCAGCATGCTGGTGCCGAAGGCGAACATAAAGCGGATGGAGCCCATCTGGACCCGCTCCTGGTTGTTTTTGGTGACAAGTGCTGTCAGCGCGGAATAGGCGATGTTGTTTGCGGTATAGAACCCGGCGTTCAGCAGTGTATAGGCGATGAAGAACCACGCGTACTGGGCCGCCGGGCTGATGTCTGCCGGAATGCAGAAGATCGCGACCAGGCAGACCGCACAGCCGAAGTATCCGTACAGCATCCAGGGGCGTGCTTTCCCCATCCGGCTGTGTGTCTTGTCGATCAGGGAACCGAAGAAAATATCACTGACGCCGTCGAAAAGCTTGGAGACGGCGATCAGCGTGCCCACTGCGCCTGCGTTCATGCCGACCGTGTCCGTCAGGAAGATCATGACGAATGCAGACAGGAGAGCATACACGACATTTCCGGCGATATCTCCCGAACCGTATCCCACCTTGTTGTACCATTTCAGATATCTTTTTTCCTCCACTTTCTGCTCCTTTCCTGCTGTGATTATCTGTGTTTCCCGCCGCTGCCGCTCCGGCTTATTCTCCTGCCTCATAGGCGGGATGGATCGTCATGTCGTAGGTAAAGTGTTCCTCGTCGAAGCGGTACTCCTGCTTCGGACGGGGACCGCAGCTGTTGGACCCGATGCCGTCCTGGCGGGCGTCGAGGCAGAGCACGGTGCTGCCGCAGGGCACCAGCTCATAGTTGTGGGGCTTTCGAGTGAGCTCCTCCTGTGTGTAGACGGAGGCGTTGAAGGAGAACGGGACAGGGCTGAAGGCCGTCACCGAGAGACTGTTGTCATAGAGGGTCACATAGTCACAGTCGCAGTGGCTGCCGTTCTCCTGGGGACGGATATAGTCCTCATGCAGGTCCCGGACGGTCGCTGCAAAGAGGCCGTGCCAGGAGGCCCTGTGCTTGTCGATATAGCTTTCCAGGGGTCCCAGGCCGTAGTAGACCGCATTCTGCATGCTCTCCGGCAGGAAGAGCCGCAGGCCGAAGCGCGGAAGCTCCGGAAACTCAGGACTGCGGTCGACCTCCATATGGACCGACAGGTCGCCGCAGGCGTTGACGGTCCAGACGGCATCGATGTCCATCATCCGCTGTACCGTGACCCCGAGCATGGACATGCGGCTGCGGATCTCCAGGCCGTTCTCCGTCTGCCTGTATACCGTTTCATAGGCGCGGGAATACGCCCTGTCGTACATGGCCTTCTCCCATTCCTTTCGGATATACATGTCATTGTCCGTCGGCGCGCGCCAGAGGTTCACCTCCATGGGCCGGTCGAGGATCCGGCGCATGGCGAAGGTCATCTCCTCAAAGGTACCGGTCAGCTTGCTGTAGACATAGGTGAAGTACTCCCCGTACAGGATCAGCTGCCGGTCATTTTCCTCGACCCGGACCGGTTCCATCCGCCGGGCATGGGCTGCGGAATCCGCGGCAAAGGTGTGGACGATCCGGTTTTTGTACTCTTTGTTCAGACTGCAGGCATCTTTATCCAAAGGCCCGCAGGCATCCGCCTCCGTAGACCCGCGGATATCCGTCTCCAAAGATCCGCAGGCATCCGCCTCTAAAGGCCCGCAGACATCCGCCTCCGAAGACCCGCGGTCTGCACCGCCGACCCTGTTCTCCAGCGGGATCTCGTCGAACCCCAGCAGCATGCCCGCCTCCCGGAAGGCATCCGCCTCGCGCAGCAGATAGGAGACCTTGAGATAGATCCGGCCTCTCTCCGGCAGGGCCGGCAGGGACAGGTATACATTTCCGGTCCTTCCCGGCAGGATCGAGGGGATCTGCGGGGACGTGATCACCCCTGTGGCGACCGAGGCGTCATCACAGGTCACTTCGTACTCCATCGTCAGGTAGTCCCGCAGGTCGACATAGTTCATCTCATTTTTGATGGTGAGGATACAGACTGTAGGCGAGCCGTCCCTTTCATGGCTGCTCCTCCCGGAGCCCTTGCCGGCTTCCGCCCGGAGCCGGCGTCCCCCTTTCTCCTGCAGGTTCGTCTTGTTCCGGAAAGGTGTTTTTCCCTGTAAAAGGGTTTTGTCCTGTATGAGGTTTTTTTCCTGCGGCACTGCCTTCTCCCTGGCAAAAATATCCTGCACGGAGCTGCCCTGTGCGAGAGATACGATGCGGGCAGGCCGGTGCACATTTTTATATTCCAGCAGCCCCGTGTGCGGGGTCCGGTCCGGATAGACCAGTCCGTCCATACAGAAATTGCCGTCATGCGGATATTCGCCGTGGTCGCCGCCATAGTAGTAGACCGCCCTGCCGTCCCCGGCCGTGCCCTTGTAGATCGCGTGGTCGCACCATTCCCAGACAAAGGCGCCGCAAATGCAGTCATACTGCTCGATCAGCCTGAAGTAGTCCTCGTAATCACCGGCCCCGTTTCCCATGGAATGGGCATATTCACAGAGGATATAGGGCTTGTCCGGCTGACAGCCGGCCATGTCCTGCACTTCTTTTACTTTCTCTGCAGAGCCGCTCCGGCCGGAGGCATTGCCGTCTGTCGGCCGGACCCGCTCGGAGCCGGTTTCGGCATAGCGGATCACATCCTCGAAGGAGGGGTACATCCGGCTGTACAGATCGATGTCGGAATAGTCGTATCTGCGGGCCCGCCCCCGGTAGTAGGCGCTCTCGTAGTGGGTCAGGCGCGACGGATCGTACTCTTTTGTCCAGCGCAGGGCCTTTTCATATGTACAGCCGTAGCCGCCTTCATTTCCCATCGACCAGATCACGACACAGGGGCGGTTCTGGTCGCGGTGAACCATTTTTTGCACGCGATCCAGGGTCGCCTCCTCAAAAGCGGGATTGTCGGAGATCATCTCGTTCCAGCGGGCCGCGCGCTCCTCGTCCGTATCCTCTTTGTAATACAGCATCCAGGGGCCGTGGCTCTCGTTGTCCGCTTCGTCGATGACAAAAAAGCCATACTGGTCACACATCTGATAGAACATGGGCGCATTCGGGTAGTGGCTCGTCCGGATGGCGTTGAAGTTGTGCCGCTTCATCATCTGCAGGTCGCGCTTCATGTGCTGGACATCCACCACCGGGCCGGTCACGGGATCCGAATCGTGGCGGTTTACCCCCCGGAACTTGACCGGCTGCCCGTTGATCTTCACAACATTCCCGTCGACACGGACTTCCCGGATCCCGATCCGGTCTGTGATGACCTCCTGCGGGGTCTCGAAGCAGACCGTGTACAGATAGGGATCCTCACTGCTCCACAGGTGCGGTGCAGGGACAGAAATGACGGCGCTCTCCCCAAGCGCAAAACATGCGATCTCCCCGCCCTCCGCATCGAGGATGGTCGCGGCGACCGGCGTCTGCGGCACCCTGCCGTCCAGGTAGGAGGCCCGGATGGAGATCTCCGCACGGGCCGCCCTGCATCCGGGCTCCCGGTCCCCGCTGCCCCCTGTCCCGGTTTCTCCCCCCTTTTTTCCGGCATACCTGCTCCTGGGGTTCTCCGTCCGCATTTCTTCCCGGGACTCCTCCTGTTCTTCCTCCCAGTGGATCTCCGTACGGATCAGGTAATCAAAGAGGCAGTCCGCCGGACGGCGCAGCAGGTAGACATCCCGGAATATCCCTGACATCCGGAATTTATCCTGGTCCTCGAGATAACTCCCGTCACACCACTTGAGCACCAGCACCGCCAGTACGTTCTCTCCCTCCTGCAGGACCTTTGTGACGTCAAATTCCGCAAGGGCGTGGGAGACCTGGCTGTATCCGATATAGCGCCCGTTCAGCCACACATAAAAACAGGAATCCACCCCCTCAAACTCCAGAAAGGTGCGCGGCGCCTCCTCCTTTTTTTCAAAGAAAAAACGGTGTATATAAGCGCCGCAGGGATTGTCCTGCGGCACATAGGGCGGATCTGCCGGAAAAGGGTAGCGGATATTTGTATACTGATGGCGGTCATAGCCGTAATTCTGCCAGACCCCCGGAACCGGGATATCCTCGAATCCCGCTTCCTCACCCGCCGCATCAAAATCCGTCCTGTAAAATTCTTCTTTCACGTCATAGATACTTGCAAACCAGCGAAACTTCCAGTTTCCGTTCAGCATCCTGATCCGGTCTGACGCCTCCCTGTTTTCCACCAGGTCTTCCATGCGTCTGCCCGCCGGAATGTAATAGGCGCGGTCCGGCATCGTCCCCTCGTGGAGTATGGACAGGTCTTCATAGTGTTTAGGTACGATCAATGCTCCTTCCTCCTTTTCTCTCTGCTTTCACCCCTCCTGTCAGTTCCGGTCACGGGGATCCGGGAAGCCTCCTGCAGTAATATCACGGGGATCCGGGCAGGCCTCCTTCGGCAGCGTCCCGGCAGCGGATCCCCTGACAAAGGGCTCTCCCGCCGGACATGCACAAAAGCGGCGCCATTTTCTCAAGCCGCCTGCGCAGGCCCGAAATGTTCATGTTTTACCGCCCTCTATGGACAGAATGCGCTTTTTTCTTTCTGCCGGATCCTCCCGGGTTTCGCCGGCTCCCTCTTTTTTATGCACAGTATTTCAGCTGTAAATATGTGATATTCCGGAATTGAAGGGATGTTTTGTATGTTCCCCCTCTCTTTGTTGATATAATACGATAGAAATGTTTCTTTGAACATAAACGGTGATAGACAGAACATGCACAAATTGATACAATACAGATCAGAGGATCCTTCTACAGAGAGGGGACTGCCGTTTTACACTGCATACTCATTTTTACCAGTAAAGGGATCCTTCCGCAGAGAATGGACTGCCGTTTTGCATCGCATACTCATTTTTACCGGTAAAGGAATCTCTCTTCTAAGAAGAGCCTGACGTGATGAAGCTCTGTGCATTTTTGAGAAAGGAGGAACAGAGATGTTTGTGGACAGCGCCTACTGGCATAATTCGAGAATCGATTTTAAAGATAAAAAGCACCCGCTCTTCGTGGGCAGCTGCGGCACCTACCGGCTGATGACGCTGACCAAGCTGCCGACCCACCGTCCCCGGGGACGGGTGGATTTCCAGCTCCTGTATGTCTCCTCCGGCAAAGGACATTTTTATTTCAACGGAAAAGAGCACATCGTCCCGGCAGGGAACATGGTCCTGTACCGGCCGCGGGAGGAGCAGCGGTACTATTACTACGGCGCGGACCACACAGAGGTGTTCTGGGTCCATTTCACCGGGGGGAATGTCACCAATATCCTGCGCCACTACGGCTTTAAAGACAACGAGCACATCATACACAGCGGCACATCGCTGGAGTACAACCATATATTCCAGCAGATCATCCGGGAACTGCGCGACTGCCGGCCGCACTACGAGGAGGCCTGTATCTACCGGCTCCATCTCCTCTTCATCCTGCTCAGCCGCCTCGGAGAAAAAAAGACGCGCCGGAGGTCTCCGCACATGGCAGACCAGATGCACGCCGCCGTCCGCTATTTTCATGAGCACTACAGCGAACCGGTATCAGTCGGAGACTATGCGCAGAAGGCAGGTCTGAGCGTCAGCTGGTTCATGCGCAGCTTCCGTGAATACACCGGCAGCTCCCCCGCCCAGTACCTCATCAGCCTGCGGATCTCCGCCGCACAGAGTCTGCTGGAGACCTCATCCCGCAATATAACGGAGATCGCGGAGATGGTGGGCTATGACAATCCCCTGTACTTCAGCCGCCTCTTCCACAAGCAGACCGGAATGTCTCCCTCTGATTTCCGCAGGCAGCTCCAGGCCTGGAACGAGGAGAATACCTGAAGATCTCCGGCGGGCCCCGGATGCAGGTCTCAGGTCCGGACCGTGAAAATACGGGCGGCACCCGACACAGGTTCCGTCAGAACAGAAAAAGCCCTGCCTCTTTTTTGCACTGCATGCGCCGCTGTCGATGTACCGGCCGTTTTCCGTCAGAACAGAAAAAGCCCCCATGCAGAGACCGGCAGGCGGCTCTGCATGGGGGCTGCTTCGCACTGTTATTATCTTTACGCGTACTGCCCCCTGCCTTCAGATCGTGGAGTACGCGGGCAGGGTCAGCGGGCAGGCCCTGCAGGGCTCATTTTTTCTCATATCCGGTGATCATCGTCATCAGAAGACAAAAAATCGTCGCCCATGCAAAAAACTTATGCTGCTTCATGACTGCTCCTTCCGTTTTCCATGTGTTATTTTCAGTGTGTTATTTTCAGTGTGTTGTTTTCAGTGTACCGTTACATTTGTGATCCGTGCGACAGGCTCTCCCTCTATATCCATGTAGCCTTCGAGATCGATGACGTCGTCCTCCTCCAGGGCTTCCACAGCCTGGTAGGCCCCGTCTTCCACACCGTACTCATCAGATTTAACCACCATGAGATAGGTCTGCCCGTCCTTTTCCACGGAAAAATACAGGTCATCTCCCGGGAACCCGTTCCCATCTGTGCCATACAGGAACCGGAGCAGGTCTCCGCCCGGATCTTCCGTGTCGACGGAGGTGACGTTTCGGATCGCGATCTTCTGTCCCTTGTATTTTTCCAGTTCCCCGGTTCCCAGCAGGTCCGTGACGTCAACAGCCTTTTCCGTGTCCGCCGCAGTTCCACCCGTCTTCTGTCCGGCTGCCTTTTCCGCCGTCGCATTCACTGCCCCGGTCTCTGTTCCGGCTTTGCCGCTTTTTTCCCCCGCTGCTTTCACCGCTTCCCCTGTCCCGGCCTCCACGGTCGTCTCCTTCGCGGGAGCCGGCTCCTGTGTTTTTGACTTTCCGGAAGCGCAGCCCGGCATGGACAGCGCCAGAACGGACGCGAGAAATACGGCAGCAATTCTTTTCATCATTTTCTTTTTCCTCCTGTGGAGTGCCCGGAGCCTCCCCCGGGCAGGTTTTTGTGTGCGCTTCTCAATGCGGATGCTGTCATCATATGATGTTAAGGACAAAAGTGCTGTCATCATATAGACAGACGAAAAACGTCCCGCACCCGTTACGGTGATCGGCTTCTTTACATATTCGGGGACATACCGCTTCAGCCTACCCCCGCCAAAATTCCCGGGCTGACTTAGTATGATCGCGATGGCACCGGGGGCACGCCGCTTCAGTCTCTTCCCGCTCCCATACGGGAGATGCATTCCGAGGCCCTGGCCCTGCCGCGCTCGGCGCAGGCCCGGAGGTCCTCTCCCCGCAGGACACCGGACAGAAAGCCTGCGACGAAATTGTCTCCCGCGCCGGTGGAGTCCACGACCTCGACCGGCAGCGCCGGAAGGCGGAAGGCACCGCCTTCCTTCCGTTTTTGTCCATCCTGGCTCTTTCTGCCGTCGGGCAGGGTCATGCCGTCTTTTGCGGGATCTGTCGTGGGATCCTCCCTGTGCGCCGCCTCCGCTGCGCCCAGGTCCGGAATGCCTTCTCCGTCCACATAGCATCCCTCTGCGCCCGCCTTGATGACGACATTTCGCACGCCCAGCCGCCGGAAGGCCTCTGCCATCTTCGAAAGCTCTGTCTCCCCGGTGTAATACTCCGCTTCCTTTTCATTCGGGAAAATAAAGTCGATCAGCGGCCATACATCCGCCAGGGCTTCAACGGGCACCTCCCGGAAGGTGGGGAGCTTGGTGTCCGCGCTGACGAGTGCCCCCTCTCTCTTTGCGGCGAGGACGAGGGCCCGGATCACCTCCGGGCGGTCCAGCGGTGCCCGGAAGAGACTTGCCAGAGAGACGATCCTGACCCCGCGCATCGCGGCCTGCATGACCTGCGCCGGGGGCTGCAGGTCTTCGCAGGTCCCGGTACCGGCCGGGGACGCCTCCCCGGCTTCTGCGAACGGGACATACCCCTCCAGCATCGTCGCCCGGCTGTTGATCGAGTGCCGGCCGCCGTCCTGGTGCACCACGAGCTGGGCGATCGGGGTCGTGAGCCCCTTCTGCACCGCGATCCGGGTCGTATCCACTCCCCGCCTCTGCAGCTCTGCGCGCAGGATATTTCCCGCCAGGTCCTCTCCGACGCCGCAGGCGATTGCCGCCCGGTGCCCCAGATCGGACAGAGCCACGGATTCATTGACGGCGTCCCCGCCGATATGAAGCTCGATCTTCTCCGCCCGGAACACGTTTTCCCGATGCCTGTCCGGTTCCTGTCCCCGGGTAATACAGTCGATGACTGCCTGTCCGATACACAGCACTTCGCAGGCTGCCGCATGCTCTTCCTGCGCCCCGGTCTGTGTGTCCTTGTGGTCTCCGATGATTTTTTCCATCCAGATCATGTGGTACCACCTGCCGAACTTATATCCGCAGTTTGTGAACTTCCCCGCCTGGGCAAAGCCCAGATGCGCGTGGAACTGCGCACTGTTGTCCGTGAGATACTCGTCCCCTTTCTCCGGATATCCGATACAGGCATAGAGATTCAGGAACCCTCTTTTCCGCAATTCCTCCTCCAGGGCCCCGTAGAGCATCCGCCCCAGGCCCTGTTTCTGTACCAGGTGGTCCAGATAGATCGTCAGCTCTGTCGACCGGGCGTAGGCTTCCCTCCCCACAAAAGGTCCCGCATAGGCATATCCCAGGATCCTGCCGTCCTGCTCCAGGACCAGATAGGGATAGCCCTGCATCGTCTTTTTCATCCGCTCCCGGAACTCCTCTCCCGTCGGCACTGTGCATTCGAATGTGACCGCCGTGTATCGGACATACCAGGCATAGATCTCCAGGAGGCGGTCTGCGTCCTGCAGATGCGCGGTTCTGATGACAGGCTTCCCCGTTCGTTTTAATGCTATTATTCCCATATCTTCCGCCCTGCTCAATGCCTTCCTTCTGCACAATGTAACCATTATACCTGCCGGACCGCCTAAATGCAAAAGGGCCTGGTTGCACATCAGAGCGTATTCTATTAAGATGGTATCTGTCTGCGCCCCTCGAAGGGCATGGACATGCAAAGCTGCGCACTGTCAATACGATCTGCAGGCGGCAGCCTCTGCATCTGAAAAGCCGGAATTTTTCATGGACTATTTTACCGTCTGGTCCCCGTATAGTTACAACATATTTTTCGTATAATTATTAAAGAAGGCAAACTATGAACTCGAAAACAGACAGGGAAGGTTTTCCCGCAGAAACCGGCAGCAGGATCCATGACCCGGAGATCACCGGACACACAGGCCTCCTGGGGCTGATCGGACACCCGGTCGGGCACTCCTCGTCGCCGGCCATGCACAACCTGGGCTGCCGGCTGCTGGGCCTCGACTACCGCTACCTCGTTTTTGATGTCACAGAAGACCGGGTGCCGCAGGCGTTGGAGGCCATGCGCACGCTGCAGATCCGGGGCTTCAATGTGACCATGCCGGACAAGATCGCCGCGGCGCAGTATGTCGATGTGCTCTCTCCGGCTGCGCGGATCATCGGCGCCTGCAATACCATCGTCAACGATAACGGGAAGCTCACCGGCCATATCACGGACGGCGAGGGCTTCGTCCGGGGACTACAGGACAGGGGCATCGGGATCCGGGGAAAGAAGATCACCGTCGCCGGGGGAGGCGGCGCAGCTGCCGCCATCCAGGTGCAGTGTGCACTGGACGGTGCCGGGGTTGTTTCCATCTTCAACCGCCGCCGGGGCCGGTTCTGGGGCAGGGCCCTGGAGACAGCGGAAAAGATCCGCGCCGCATGCCCGGACTGCGAGGTCAATGTCTACGACCTGGAGGATACCGCGAAAATGACGGCAGAGATCCTGGACAGCGACATCTTCTGCAATGCGACCGTCGTCGGCATGAGACCCATGGAAGACCAGAGTGTCGTGAAGGACCTGTCCGCCCTGCGCCCGGGTCTTGCCGTCTGCGACGCTGTCTATGAACCGCTCGAGACAAAGCTTCTGCACGACGCAAAAGCGGCAGGCTGCACGATCCTGAACGGCAGGAGCATGCTCCTGTGGCAGGGGGCGGCGGCCTTCCGGCTTTTCACAGGATGTGACCTGCCCGTACAGGCGGTAAAGGAGCGCTGTTTCCCGGAACTTCTGTGATAATCCGTGAAAAACACCCCGGGGCTTCCGGTAGGTCTGTACTGTACCCGGGATCTTCTGTGGAAAAGCCGCAAAAAACACCTCGGGGCTTCCGGTAGGTCTTTACTCTGACGAACGATGCGTAAAGGTGTCGTGCGGTGCCTGCTGTCTTGTTTTTATACAGTGTGCATGATACACTGGCAGGAGTGCCCTTTTCAGGGGCCTGAGCCAACCGGCCGCAAAAAGCATAGCTGCGCGCTGGCCGGATTCACCCGGCTCCAAAACAGCATAGCTGCGCGCGAGCCTGCGTCAACCGGCTGCAAAACAGCATGCCGCTTCCGATGGAAAACGTGCGCATGATGGGAGAAGAAAACTATGAAAACAGATGTCATCCAGGTCAACAGCCGCGGACAGGGATTTGATCGCGCGCTGGAAGAGACCGCGCGCTTTGCCGCCTGGGTCGGCGCAGACCATAAAAAGGCCCTGCAGCTCCGGCTGCTGGCTGAGGAGACGCTCGGCATGATCCGGGCCATCACAGGTGTTTTTGAGGCGGATTTCTGGATCGAGAGCACCCGGAGCGGAGCCTGCCTCCTGCACCTCGATGCGGAGACGATCATGGACCTCTCCAAGAAACAGGACCTGATCGCCATCTCCACCGACAAAAAAAATGCGGCGGCCGAGGGCTTCATGGGCAAGGTCTGGAACCTGATCGAGAACAGCCTGTACCAGACGAATGAGATCGGACGCCTCCAGGCAGACTACGGCGGCCGGCCGGTCCCGTACGGCATGCTGGGCACCTGCGATGTCGACGCGGTGGACGCGGTCAATCCCTACGCGAGCCTCTGGTCTCTGAACCGGTACCGGGGCAGCATCGAGGAGCAGCTTCCGGAAAACGCCTCCATGGAGCACGCCTGGGACGAGCTCGAAAAATCGATCGTCGCCAGCATTGCGGATGACGTCCGCGTGGGTGTCCGCGGCAGCAGAGTCGAGCTGGAGATCGAAAAAACCGGTTTCTGCCCGGCCGCACAGAGATAGGAACCGCAGTGAAACAATCAGTACATTTTGCTCATCTGAATTTGCAGATTCTGCGCTGTCGTCAGTCGCCGCAGATCGTCTTTACTGCAGATAGTCACTAGATAGTCACTGACAGGAATGATTGCTCTATGAAAACTTTTGCCCTCGGGCTGTTCATCCTGATGTATATTCTGATGATCGCCCTCCCGAAATACCGCCCCGCCTACGCACTCGGGACTGCCCTGCTTTTTCTGATCAGCGGAGTCCTGCCTGTCGCGAAGCTCGCCGGGACGATCAACTGGAATGTGCTGATGATGATCTCCGGCACGATGATCCTGGTAGATTATTTTATCGAATCAAAAATGCCCAACCTCCTGGCGGATATCCTGCTGGAGAAGTCGAAAAATGTCATGTGGGTGACGATCTATATGTCGCTGTTTGCCGGCATTATCTCCGCCTTCATTGACAACGTGGCGACCGTGCTGATGGTCGCTCCCGTCGGACTGGCGATCTGCAAAAAGCTGAACAAAAACCCGGTGGGCATGATCCTCTCGATCGCCGTCTCCTCCAACCTGCAGGGTGCGGCGACGCTGGTCGGCGACACCACCTCCATCATGCTGGGCGATTACGCCAACATGAATTTCATGAATTTCTTCTGGATGCGGGGACGGCCCGGCATCTTCTTTGCCGTCGAGCTGGGCGCTCTGGCCACGGTGCCGATCATGATGTTCCTGTTCCGGAAGGAAACGGATCCTGTCCGGTCGACCTCCAGGACACCCGTGCAGGACTACGTCCCGACGGCGATGCTCCTCATCATGGTGGCCTCTCTGATCACCGCCTCCTTTGTCCCGGACACGCCGTCCATCACTAATGGCATCATCTGCTTTGTCCTCGCCATCACGATGGCCCTGATCGACCTCCTCCGAAATAAAAAACCAGGGAATATCAGGCGGTCTCTCGCCAACCTGGATCTGGAGACCCTGCTCCTGCTCACCGGCCTGTTTGTCGTCATCGGCGGGATCACGGAAGCCGGCATCATCGATGACTTTGCCGGCCTGATCGTCGGGTTCGGCAAGAGCAGCATTTTCCTGCTCTATACGATCATCGTATGGGGCTCCGTTCTCATCTCTGCCTTCGTGGACAACATCCCCTATGTCGTCACTATGCTTCCCGTGCTCACTGCCGTGACCAGGAGTCTGGGCGTGGAGCCCTACCTGCTCTACTTCGGGCTTCTGACGGGCGCGACCCTCGGCGGAACCTCACACCGATCGGCGCCTCCGCAAATATCACCGCCGTCGGCCTCCTGAAACGGGAGGGCCATGAAGTCTCCTTTGGCGATTTCATGAGGATCGGCGTGCCATTCACCCTGACCGCCGTCATGGTCGGCTACATCTATACCTGGCTGGTATGGTCCTGACCTGTTTTAAACTAAAATGCCGGGCGCAGCATCCCGGCGGCGGACATGACGGACGGGCATCCGTCCTGACCTGTTTTAATAGATATGCCGGACACACCATCATGGCGGCGAACATGACGGACGGGCATCCGTCCTGACCTGTTTTAATAGATAAGCCGGGCGCAGGGCCCGGCCCGCGATAAAATGAGTTTCCTTTTGGCACACATGTCCCGTGACTGAAGTCACGGGTATTTTAACGGCACAGAGCAAAGAACAGCATGCAAGGAGCAGCACTGTTATGAAATTGAATGAACTGGAGATCGGAAAGACCGCTGTCATAGAGCGGGTAGACGGAGAGGGCGCCCTGCGCCAGCACATCCTGGATATGGGCGTCATCCCCGGCGCGCGGATGACTCTGATCAGGCTCGCGCCCCTGGGGGACCCCATGGAGTTCCGGATCCACGGCTATGAGCTGACACTCCGGCGCGCGGATGCGGACCAGATCACCATCTCCCTCCCGGAAGGATCTCCGCAGGAGGATCAGGCTGCCGGCAGGGAGGAGGAATCTTCCGAAACGAAGCCCGCTTCCGGAAAGGCGCACGCGGACAGAGCCATGAAAGCCTCTCCGCATCCCGGCCTGGGGGAGACCGGAAAATACCATCATAAAGGGGACGGTGATCCGCTGCCGGACGGGACGAAACTGACCTTCGCGCTGGTCGGAAACCAGAACAGCGGCAAGACGACCCTGTTCAACCAACTGACCGGGGCGAGACAGCACGTCGGAAATTTCCCCGGCGTCACCGTCGACCGCAAGGACGGAGAGATCCGCGGCCAGCAGAACACTTCCATCACAGACCTTCCTGGCATCTACTCCATGTCTCCCTATTCCAGTGAAGAACTGGTCTCCCGCAATTTTGTACTCCAGGAAAAACCCAAAGCGATCATCAACATCGTGGATGCCACAAATATAGAGCGGAACCTGTATCTGACGATCCAGCTGCTGGAGATGGACGTCCCTGTCGTCGTCGCCCTGAATATGATGGATGAAATGACCGGAAACGGCGGCTCGGTCGATGTCAATGCGATGGAGACCCTGCTCGGTACGCCCGTGGTCCCGATCTCTGCGGCAAAAAACCAGGGAATCGACGAGCTGGTCAGCCATGCGGTGCATATCGCGCAGTATCAGGAGAAACCGCTCCGGCAGGATTTCTGCAGCGCGGACGACCACGGCGGCGCCGTACACCGCTGTCTTCATGCGGTGAGCCACCTGATCGAGGATCATGCCCAGAAGGCAGACCTGCCCCGGCGCTTTGCCGCCTCCAAGATCATCGAGGGAGACGAACTCATCCTGGCACAGCTGAATCTGGACCAGAACGAAAAGGAGACCCTGGACCACATCGTACTCCAGATGGAAACGGAGCGCGGCCTGGACCGGAGTGCCGCTATCGCGGATATGCGGTTCGCTTTCATCGAAAAGGTCTGCAGGACCTGCGTGTCGAAGCCCCACGAGAGCAAAGAACATGCGCGCAGTCAGCGGATCGACCGCTTTCTCACCGGAAAATATACGGCCATCCCGCTCTTTATCGTGATCATGGGCCTTGTCTTTTTCCTGACCTTCAATGTGATCGGCGCCTGGCTCCAGGACCTGATGGCCGCAGGGATCGAATCCCTCACCGCAATGGCAGACAGCGCCATGACGGCGGCCGGCGTCAACCAGGTCCTGCATGACCTGGTCATAAAGGGGATCTTCGAGGGTGTCGGAAGCGTCCTGAGCTTTCTGCCCATCATCGTGACGATGTTCTTCTTTCTCTCCCTACTGGAGGACAGCGGTTACATCGCCCGCGTCGCGTTTTTCATGGACAAGCTCCTGCGCAGGATCGGCCTGTCGGGGCGCAGCATCGTCCCTATGCTGATCGGCTTCGGCTGCAGTGTCCCTGCGGTCATGTCCACCCGCACCCTGCCCAGTGACCGCGACCGCAGGATGACCATCCTGCTGACTCCCTTTATGAGCTGCACCGCCAAACTGCCGATCTACGCCTTTTTTATCAGCGCGTTTTTCCCGCACCACGGCGGTCTCATCATGACCGGCCTCTATGTGCTCGGCGTCCTGACAGGCATCCTGGCCGCCCTCCTCTTTAAAAAGACCATGTTTCGGGGAGAGGCCGTTCCCTTCGTGATGGAACTGCCCAACTACCGCATGCCCGGGGCCCGGAACGTGCTGCAGCTTCTCTGGGAGAAGTCCAAGGACTTCCTGCAGAAGGCATTTTCCGTCATCCTGATCGCTACGATCGCGGTCTGGTTCCTGGGGAGCTTCAATTTCCGCATGAACCTGGTGACGAACTCGCAGGACAGCATCCTCGCCGCCATCTCCGGCGTCCTCGTCCCGCTCTTTGCGCCGGTCGGGCTCGGAGACTGGCGCATCGTCACCTCCCTGATCAGCGGCTTCATGGCCAAGGAGAGCGTCGTCTCCGTCCTGGAGGTGCTCTTCGGCACGGAAGGCGGTGTCATAGCTGCCATGAGCAGCCTGACCGCCGCCTCGCTCCTCGTCTTCAGCCTGCTGTATACCCCCTGCGTCGCCGCCATCGCCGCCATCCGCCGCGAGCTCGGCAGCAGATGGGCCATCGGCGTAGTCCTGTGGCAGTGCGCGGTCGCATGGGCCGGCGCCCTGATCGTCCGCCTGATCGGGCTTGCCCTGGGCCTGGGATAACCTGGTGCAGTTACAAACGCGTATAATACGAAACTCGCTCGGGAGAAACAACATGAAGATCCTCCTCCCTCTCGCACTCGCCCTGCTCATCGCATGGGCGCTGCATACCGCGATCAGACGCAGCCGCAGGGGCGGCGGATGCTGCGGCGAACACGAAGAAACCGTTAAAAGGACCCCTGCCGCCGACCGGAACCGGGCGCACTATCCCTGTGAAACTGTCCTCAGGATCGGAGGCATGACCTGCGACAACTGCGCCAGAAGGGTGGAAAATGCCCTCAATGCGCTGCCCGGCACCGCGGCGAAAGTCAGGATCGACACAAAGACTGCCACTGTGCGCACAAAAGAAGCGCCTGACGAAGCAGCGCTCCGCGGCGCCGTTGCAGGAGCCGGCTACGCCGTGCTCGAGATCCTCAGAAAGAAATAGCAGGATAATAATCGGGTTTTTCCCGAAAAAGCCGCGAAAAATAAACCCGAGGCTTCAGGTGGGTCTGAACTGTCTGGAAACAGCTTTGTCTGTCTTCCCTGTCAGGACCATATTGTTTTTTCCGCCTTCGGGATGTATAATGCTACTGTTTCAAACTACATATGCGATCAGCCGGGGGGTTCCTGCAAGGGACTGAGATAGGAATGGGATTCCTGACCCGCACACCTGATTTGGGTAATGCCAACGTAGGGAGCTCGCAGGGAATATGTGAAAAGATCTGTCACAACACAGTTGTGCCGATTCCATTTCCCTTGTTCATGATCTCAAAACGCGCCGGCATTTCCCGGCGCGTTTTTTTCGCATCCTCCCTTTCTGATCGCAGGCGGCCCGTCGGGGGCACCACTTCGAGCCGCCATAGAAATTTCAATCACCCTGCATATCTTGTCACAGAAGCTTCAGAAAGGAGACCACACGAAAATGATGCAGAATGCATTGAATACCGCGGGCACAGTGCCCTGCGGAGGCGCCGGTTCGCATGCTTCTCCCCCCGGCTCGGGGTGGACACAGGGCCCGGCCGGCAGTTCAGACATGCGTCCCGCCGCCGGCATTTCCGACCGGCTGATCCGGGAGAGCGGCGATATCTGGGACGCTTTTCACACGCATCCCTTCGTCACAGGGATGGCGGACGGCTCACTGCCGCAGGAAAAGTTCCGCCACTACATGATACAGGATTATCTGTATCTGATCGATTATGCAAAAGTCTTTGCGCTCGGCGTAGCCAAATCCGGACCTGCCGACATGGCGTCGATGGAAGCTTTCGCCGGCTATGTCCACCAGATCCTTCACGGGGAGATGGAGATCCACCGCGCCTACATGAAGCGGCTGGGTATCTCTGAGGACGAGGCTGCGCAGGCAGCGCCCTCTCTCGCCACCATTTCCTACACCGCCTATATGCTCCGGATCGCCTATGAGGAGGGACCGGCTGAGATCGCCGCCTCCATCCTCTCCTGCGCTGTCAGCTACGAAGTTATCGCAGCAAAGATGCTGCAGGCGCACCCTGCCTGCGCCCGGCACCCGTTTTACGGGGAATGGGTGCAGGGCTATGCGGATCCCGGATACCACGAGGCCAACGAGGCGCTGAAAGCCCTGACTGACCGCCTCGCCGCAGGGTATTCCGGGGACCAGATCCGGCACCTGTCAGACATTTTCCGCCTCTGCTCCCGCTTCGAGCTCATGTTCTGGGACATGGGCTGGAACATGTCCCGGTGAAAGGAATCTCTATGCTGGAACTCAAGGACATCAGCTTTACCTACCCGCATTCTGCGGAGGAAATATTTCGCGGACTGTCCCTGTCGATCGAAGACAGGAGCTTCGTCAGCATTATAGGGGCAAGCGGAAGCGGCAAGACGACGCTTTTCCGGCTGCTGAACGGCCTGGAGGAACCCTCCTCCGGTTCGATCCTGCTCGACGGCACCCCCCTGCCCGTCAGAACGTCCGCCAAAAGACAAAGCACGCAGTCTTTTCAGAATAAACTTCATAATAATAAAACCGAGAATAAATCCGATAATAAAACCGGCATCCGGCAAATCGAGGGCGGTCCGACCGGCAGGCATGCGCAGTATGCGGCCTATATGCCGCAGCAGGACCTTCTGTTTCCCTGGCTGACTGTGGAAAAAAATGTCATGCTGCCGATGACGATCCAGCGAAATCCCAAAGAAGAAGGCCTGCAGGCAGCGCGGGATATGCTCGCGCGGGTCGGCCTCTCGGAATGGGCCGGCCGCTATCCCCGGGAGCTTTCCGGGGGCATGCGCCAGCGGGTCTCCTTCGCGCGCACGCTCTGCGCAGGAGCTGACCTGCTCCTTCTGGACGAGCCGTTCTCGGCCCTGGACTCCATCACAAGGATCTCCCTGCAGGAGTGGCTTCTGGACCAGTGGAATGCCCTGGAGAAGACCATCCTCTTTATCACACACGACGTCGAGGAGGCGATCTTTCTCTCCGGCAGGATCCTCGTGCTGACGGGCCGCCCGGTGACCGGTCTGCAGGAATATACCGTCCCTCTGCCGGCCGAAAGGACCCGGGACATGCTCCTGCGCCCGGAGATCGCCGAACTGAAGGAATCGCTCATCTCCCTGCTTCGGCAGGAGGCGGAAGCTATGGGGCGCCGTGACAAAAGCGCAGATCCCGGAGGTGCCTTATGAACACACCTTCTCTGCTCCGCCGGCCCGGAAAAAGTCTTCCGGCGTCGAAGCACCTGCTCAGCACAGGATTTCTCGTGTCGCTTCTCGTGCTGTGGCAGATCCTCAGCCTATGGATCGGCAGGTCCTTCCTCCTGCCCTCCCCGCTGGACGTGGCCGCGAGCCTGTGGAAAAACCGGACAGACATTTTTACCGTTCATCTGCCGGCAACGCTCCGCGTCGTCGCCGCGGGAGGGATCCTCTCCGTTCTTCTGGGAGCCCTCTTTGCAGTCACCATGGACTGGAGCAGCCGGCTCCGGCGGGCGCTCTATCCTATTCTGACAGTCTCGCAGACGATTCCCGTGATGTGCATTGCACCGGTCCTCGTATTGTGGTTCGGCTATACGGACATGATGCGCATCATCGTCGTCATTCTGGTAAACTTTTTCACCGTTACTGTCAGCCTCTGCGACGGCTTCGCCGCCACGAGCCCGCAGCGGATGGAGCTGCTGCAGACATACGGCGCAAGCCGCCTGCAGATCTTCCTCCTGCTCCGGATGCCGACAGCGCTGCCGTATTTTTTTACCGCCCTGCATATCACCGTGCCCTGGAGCGTCATCGGGGCCGCCGTCGCCGAGTGGCTCGGCGCACCGGCCGGTCTGGGGACCTACAGCCGGACCTGCATGATGAGCCTCGACGCCGCGGGACTGCTGGCCCCGCTTGTCGTACTCACGGCCGCCGCCCTGCTCCTGAATGCCCTTCTGGAGAGGGTCGAAGCCAAGGCCATGACCTGGCGGGACACGGACTGAATGACACAGACGATCGACATATTAACATTCCGCCGGTTTTACATCTGCTGCTCAAAGCGAAGAACAGACGTGAGATTTCCGAATGCGTATGTCATCACATTGTAGAAAGGAAACTAATAAGGTCATATCTATGAATATCAGAAAAATATCTTCCATCCTTCTTGCATCTGCACTCAGCGTCTGCATGCTGGCAGGCTGCGGAGGCGCTGCCTCCTCCGGCAATTCCGGTAACGGCACCGGCAGCAGCGCATCCGGAGATGCTGCCGGACAGGAAACGGCAGGGCACGAAGCCGCAGGCCAGGGTTCCAGTTCCGCCCCTGCCGGCGCAGAGACAGCCGCAGCAGATCCTGCCTCCGACGCAGATCTCACAGAATTCGATGTCGTCCTCGACTGGTACCCGAACGCAGTCCACACTTTTTTATATGAGGCACAGGACAAGGGCTATTTTGCAGAAGAGGGCCTGAAGGTCAATATCATCAATCCCGCGGAGACCGTGGATGCCATGACCTTTGTGGCAGCCGGCCGCGCCCAGATCGGATTTTCCTATCCCGTCGACACCGTCAACGCGGTGGCGGCGCAGAACATGCCCGTCCGTGCGATCGGCGCCGTCGTGCAGGAGGAGCTGAGCTGCATGGCCTCCCTCGCGGAGACGGACATCACAGGGGATATGGGCTCTCTGATTGGCAAAAAAGTCGGACACTCGGGCCCTGCCGTAGAAGAGGCGATCATCCGCACGGTCATGAAAAACGCCGGCCTTTCGGACGATGACGTGGAAGTCCTCAATGTGGGGTTCGACCTGACGACCTCCCTGACCACGAAAAACACAGACATGGTCGTCGGAACCTTTATCAACGACGAGATCGTAACCATGCGAAATGCCGGCTACGACGTCAATGTCTGGAAATATGAGGATTACGGTATCCCCCAGATGTACGGTCTCGTCCTGATCGCCAACCGGGATGCCTATGCGGCAGACCCCGCTCTCTATCAGGGCTTCCTTCGTGCCTGCCGCAAAGGCTTCGCCGACATGAAGGCGGATGAGGACCAGGCCCTCGCCACCATCATGGCGGACATGAATTCCGATGACAACCCGCTGGATGAGGTCCAGCAGCGCGAGAGCTACGAGATCCTTCTGCCGATGATGGAAAAAGAGGATCGCCCCTTCCTCTCCATGCAGGAGAGCGACTGGCAGGCCGTGATCGACTGGATGGCACAGAGCGGCCTCATCGAGGAGAAATGCGATGCTGCAGATGTCTATATCGCCGAATAAAAAAACAACCTGCGGCAGCGCTGATCCACTGCCGCAGGGACAACCCGGCAAAACCGGAGCCGCACCTCTGAAGAGCCAAAAATATGCCAGGGGGACAATCCCCCTGGCACACGAGTATGCCCCTCCCCTTCTCCTCGCCGCCTTCCTGCTGCTTTTGTGGCAGCTGGCGGCGGACCGCATACAGATGGGACATATCCTCCCGGGCCCTGTGCAGATCCTGCTGCGCACCTGGGAGCTGCGGGAGAGCCTCTTTTTCCACCACCTGCCGCCGACCCTTTTGACGATCGTCTGCGGATGGCTCCTGTCGGTCTCCATCGGGATCGCCCTCGCGGTGCTGATGCACGCCAGCCCCGCGCTGGACTCGATGCTGTACCCGGTCCTGGTCATCACCCAGACTGTTCCCGTCATGTGCATCTCCCCTCTCTTTGTACTATGGCTCGGCTATACCATGCAGGCGCGCCTCATCGCGGTCGTGCTTTCTACCTTCTTTTCCATCACACTGCACACCTGCGACGGGCTGCGGGGAACCGACCCGCAAAAGAAGGAACTTCTGAGGACATTCGGCGCGACCCGCCTGCAGGTCTTCCGGCAGGTGGAGATCCCTTCCGCCCTGCCCGAACTCTTCACAGCCCTCAAGATGACCCTCCCCTGGGCCGTCATCGATGCCGCCGTCGCCGAATGGCTGGGAGCCAATGAGGGACTCGGATACTTTTCCAGGCGCATGATCAGCAAGATGGACGGCGCCGCCGTCTTCGCCCCGCTCCTCCTCCTGTCCTTTCTCGCCCTGCTGGGCATGGCCCTGCTGCAGAGCGCAGAACATCGCTTTATCACCTGGCGCGGCGAATTACAGGACTCTCTCTGATCTGACTCCACGCTGTATAAAAACGAAGTGCTTTGGAAATTCTCCCTAACTTTAGAACCTCTGAAATAAACGATACCCCCAAGCAGGACATTAAAATATAAATCCTGCTTGAGGGTTTTTCTTTTAGGATCACCCCCGCGCATGCGGGGAACACTTCCCAACTGTATGAGGCTGTATCCCCGCCGAAGGATCACCCCCGCGCATGCGGGGAACACTGTGCTATGACGGGGTCTGGCCGGATGAAGACAGGATCACCCCCGCGCATGCGGGGAACACATCTACAAGAACATGAATGTTCCCATGAGGGCAGGATCACCCCCGCGCATGCGGGGAACACTCAACACGACCCGCCTCGGGACGCAGTACGGTGGGATCACCCCCGCGCATGCGGGGAACACACCCTACCGCTCCGGAGTGGGAGAAGCATATCAGGATCACCCCCGCGCATGCGGGGAACACATCTTCCCCAGGAGGCTGTCACTGGCAAAATCGGGATCACCCCCGCGCATGCGGG
>JAFWDM010000017.1 GCA_017513005.1 Lachnospiraceae bacterium | reverse complement strand
GTGCCTATTTGGCTGTGGCAGGGGGTGTGGATGTGCCGTTGGTGCTTGGAAGCCGCAGCACTTACTTGCGAGCGGAGATTGGAGGTTATGAAGGCAGAGCCTTATTGGCGGGAGATGTTCTTCCAATCGGAGAACCTTCGAGTCTAGCGGCTTCTTATATGGCGAATATCGAGCCTGAACGATCCTGTCCCATATACAGAGGGAACGGCAGCTCTTCTACAAGGGAATCAAAGTTCTGAGCCTTTTCTTTATCGACGAAGTTGCCAACTATCGTCAATATGATGCTGCCGGACAGCCGGTCAATGGGAAGTATGCCACGATGTTTGAGGAGGAGTACGAAGACATTATTAGCAGCCTCCAGCTTTCAATCGGCGAGGATGATTACATTAAATATCTGAATAGCATCAAGGCCTCAAAAACGCATGCCGGATACTTCTCTGTAGATGGCAAGGGAAAAATGATCAACTCCAAGGTTGGAAGAAAACAAACAACTTCCGACGATGTCAGCGCTTATGAGTTGATTATGAAAAACAAGGAGTTGCTGCTGGATCGTGACCCCAAGCGGTCGCCGGTACGCTTTATCTTCTCACACTCAGCACTTCGCGAGGGGTGGGATAATCCTAACGTCTTCCAGATTTGCACGTTGAAACAAAGCTCCAGCGATGTACGTAAGCGTCAGGAAGTAGGACGAGGCCTGCGTCTTTGCGTTAATCAAGATGGTGAGCGTATGGATACCAATGCCCTCGGCAATGATGTTCATAACGTAAATGTGCTGACGGTTATTGCCAGTGAAAGCTACGACTCTTTTGCCAAGGGGCTCCAGACTGAAATGGCTGATGCTGTGGCGGATCGTCCGCGTGCAGTTACTGCGGATCTCTTTATTGGTAAGGTTATCAAAGATGCTCAGGGCAATGAACAGGTCATCGATAGCGATACTGCACATGCCATCCACTTCGATATGATTGTCAATGGATATATAGACCGCAAGGGAGTACTTACGGACAAGTATTATGAGGATAAGGCAAATGGCGAGATCAAGGTCGCAGAGGAAGTAGCTGACTCCGCTGCGGCTGTCATCGAGATCGTCGATTCTATCTATGATCCGAAGAGCCTGCAGCCTGAGAACGCCCGTAGCAATAATGTTGAACTTCAGGTTGATGATGAAAAACTGGCTATGCCGGAGTTTAAAGCCCTGTGGTCAAAGATCAATGCCAAATCCGTCTATGTGGTTGACTTTGATACTGATGAACTAATCAGGAAGTCCATTGCTTCTCTTGATAGCAAACTGCATGTGTCCAAGATCTACTTTAAGGTAGAGTCAGGCGCAATGGACACTATCAAGTCAAAGGATGATTTGCTTTCCGGAGCTTCGTTCGTGAAAGAAGAATCCGCAAGCTACGGGGTGACTGTGACAGCAAGCTCGAATGTTAAATATGATTTGGTGGGTAAATTGGTGGATGAAACAGGGCTCACACGAAAAGCAACGCTTTTTACCCAAGACATCAATAATGCCACCCCCCGTGGGATGTGGCAAAAAGTGTTTCTTTTGAACCGAGTCGTGCAAATTGTGTGATAATTCTCTTTGGTATGATCCCAGGCATTTTTCTGAGTTGTTTTCGGACAGTGCCTAAGCTGTCTCCGTCACAAGCTCAGGATGGAGCTCTCCCTCGCTCTTCGCGACAACAACTGCGACCGCTGCATCACCGACTATGTTAGGGATGACACGCGCCATATTGAGGATACGATCGATCCCTGCGAGAAGCGCGATAGTCTCAAGGGGCAGATTGACCGCATTGAGAACAATCGTCAGCATGACCAGACCGGAACCAGGTATCCCTGCAGTTCCAATCGAAGCAAGGACCGCAGTGACCATGACCATAATCTGCTGAGTAATGGTCAGATGAATGCCGAAGACCTGAGAGGCAAAAACAACAGCCACAGCCTCATAGATGGCTGTCCCATTCATGTTCATGACCGCGCCGAAGGGGATACAGAAGTCCGCGATCTTATCACTGACTCCGAGTTTTTTTGTACACTTAAGGTTCAGAGGAATCGTCGCCACACTGGAACAGGTTGCAAAGACGAACAGGATCGCCTCTTTCATGGTTTTAAAAAATTTGATCGGGCTTATGCCGCCGTACATACCAACCATAAGTCCTCCCTGCACAAAGACTGTAAACAGGAAACAGGTCAGGTAACAGGCTCCGATCGTCTTGAGGAAAGGAAGCATGACATCCATGCCATATTTACCTACGATATCCGCCATCAGGCCGAACACGCCGTAAGGGGTGAATTCCAGTACGATATTGGTGATCTCCTTCCAGGCCTCTGTCCATGCACGGAAAAAATGCAGTACAGGGGCACCGGTGTCGCCCAGCTTGATCAGCGCAAAGCCGAGCAGCAGGGCAAAGAAGATGATCTGAAGCAGGTTCTGCGAGCTCAGCGCATTGAAGGGGTTTGTTGGAATGATGTTCATCAATGTTTCAGCGACACTTGGAATCTCACTTGCGTCATATGGCGTGGATGACTCCATCACAAATCCGGCACCGATCTGCATAACGTTGCAGAGGACAAGTCCGATTGCCACGGCGACAGCCGTTCCTGCCAGAAACAGGCCAAGCGTCTTGCCGCCAATCTTCCCAAGGGTCCTGAAGTCTTTGACATCTGCTGCCGCGCAGATCAGAAGCCCCAGGACCAGGGGGGCCACGACCATGGTCAGCAGTCGGGTCAGAATCGTTCCAAGAAAAGCAACAGCACCTGCTTTCTCCCCCAGGGCTATTCCTGCAATGATCCCGAGGACAAATCCGATCATAATTCTCGTGAACAGGCTGAGACTCCCCCATTTCTTAAAAAGGCTCATTATCTATTTCCTCCCCATTCAAATCTGCATATGGTATTTACATCATAATCATCTGGATCCGCCGACCCTCAAATCCGGGTTGAAACCGGTCCGTCAGACAAAGCGGCACACATGGTCAACTGCGATGTCAGAAAAACCGTAGGCTTCGGCCTTTGTCATTTTTCCGTTACAGACATCTTTGATCACTCCCACCATCTCCCTGCCCATCTCCTGGTAAGTCTTTTCTCCGCGCAGGATCGCGCTCAGGTCCATGTCCATGTTGTCTTCCATCCAGCTGTATGTTCTGCCGTTTGCTGTGACCTTCAGAACAGGGACGATCGCATTGCCGGTCGGCGTACCGCGGCCGGTCGTAAAAATGACCGCCTGACAGCCGGCAGCGACCATGGAGGTCACAGAAGAAATATCATAGCCGGCCGTGTCCATGACAAGGGCTCCTTTCTTTGTGGGGCGCTGCGCCTGCTTGAGAACTTCATTGATCGGCCGTGTGCCGCCTTTACGTATACATCCCAGGCTCTTCTCATCGAGGGTGGAGAGACCTCCGGCCTTATTGCCGGGGGTGGGCTGACCGGCCCTGCAATCCTGTCCCGCCGCGTTTAGATGCTCTTCATATGCTTTACATACATCGATGATCTGATTATGGATCGCCGGGGTCGCAGCCCTTTTTGCCAGTACATGTTCACCGCCGATCCACTCAATGGACTCGCTCATCATGGATGCGGCCCCCATGTCCACGAGAATGTCGCTCAGCTCACCGACTGCAGGATTACTGGCAATGCCGGAGGTCGCATCCGATCCTCCACACTCTATGCCGAGTAAAAGGTCAGAAACATCGAATAGTTCTTTCTGCTGCATGGCAGCCTCTGCCGCAAGATCTCTGGCTGCCCGGACTGCTTTCTCAATTGTTTTGAGGGTTCCCCCTTCGTCCTGGATGCCAAATGAAATGACTGGCTTGCCAGTCATCGCCTGGATCTTTTCCTTCAGCATCTTGTGCGGAACAGTTTCACAGCCGAGACCTATGATCACAACCCCGTAGACATTGGGATTGCAGGCAAAACCGGTCAGGACTTTCTGGCTCATTTCCGTATTGGCCGCCACATCGGAACATCCCGTATTGAAGATGATGTTCACAGCGCCGCGGACCTGTCCTGCCACGATCCTGCAGCTTTCACTGCCGCAGGCACAGGTGGGAAGGAGCAGAACATGATTGCGAATCCCCGGCCTGCCTTCCGGCCTTCTGTATCCCCAGAACTTGAAACCCTTCAGCTCCGGCGCGCCATCAGATTGCCTCGCGCACATGACGAAGTCTTCACGGGCTTTTTCGCTCTCATAATCCCTGGGGACACTGAACAGGTTGTTGTGGGAGACCAGGCACCCCCTTGGGATTGCCCTGGAAGTCTTGCCGAGGCTCTCATCATATTTGATGACCTCACCCCCCTCCGGGATATCTGTCAGAGCGATTTTATGACAATAGGGGATATCCTCCATTGCCGTCAGCGTAAGTACCTCGTTATCATTGCGGTAGGCGACCGTACTGCCGGCAGGTACATCAGCTACACAGGTGACTACGTTGTCCGTGCTTCCCAAAAGTAATGCATTAATATTCATGAGTTTTCTCCTTTCCAGACATTTGATTCTGCAGCAGGTTTGCTTTTTGTAGTTCCGATTTCTATGTCACATGTGGTTCCTGTCTGTTACATGTTCACGCCCTATCGAGGGCGTGAACATGTAACGTTGCTTGCGCCGATAACAATGCGAGCATTGTAAAAGCTTCGCATTGTCGATACGCTTCGCGTGCGGCGCGCGCCGTTCAACTCGGGTTTTTCGCGAAGAAGCCGCGAAAAACACCTCGAGGCTTCAGGTGGGCCTGTGCTGTAACTCCTGTTCTTAAAAGCACTCTAACATGGCAGAACGATAAACGGAAATTCGTAAAAATTATGATACAATAATAATAATTTATGGTATAGGATGAAATTGCCTGTCCCCTGGAAACCATACAAACGTGGAGAAAGGAGTCGAATCGGATTATGCAGCAGGAAATGGAATATATTTATGAAGTGTTCAGAGAAAAGAATTTTACACATGCGGCAGAGAAGCTGTTCATTACACAGCCTGCCCTGAGTATGGCGATCCAAAAGGTGGAAGAAAGGCTGGGCATGCCGCTTTTTGACCGCAGTACGAGGCCGTTGTCAGTGACAGAAGCGGGGGAGGCCTATCTGAAATATATCCTGCGCGTCAGACAACTGGAAACAGAATTGGAGCAGCAGATTCAGGATATCAGAGAACTTGAAACGGGAAGAATCACACTGGGCGGTTCCAATTATATCAACACCTGCATTCTGCCGCCTGTCCTCGCCGGCTTTGCTTCAAGATACCCGGGAATCGAAATCAATCTGATAGAAACCAGTTCGGCTGATCTGTCAGAAAAGCTAAAGAGGCAGGAAATCGACATAACGTTTCACTGCAGCCCGGAATTTATTCAGCATTTCGAAAGATACGCTGCTTTCCAGGACAGAATTCTACTGGCAGTTCCACAAAGCACCGCAATATCGAAGGATTGTCCGGAAGTTTCCGGAGCAGCTCTGTCAGCGAAGGATATTCTCGCCAACAGACATCTGAAGGAGGATTGCCCGGCAGTTCCTCTGGAGCACTTCCGGGACCTTTCCTACATCCTTTTAACGAAAGGAAACAACCTCTACGAAAGAAGCAGGCAGATGTTTGAGGAGGCAGGATTTGTGCCAAATACCGTGATGAAACTCTCTCAATTGGCGACAGCATACCATTTATCAAACGCCGGGATCGGAGCAACGTTTGTCAGCGACCGTCTGGTCTCCGTATACAGGTGTTCGTTGAACTACTATAAGCTTGATTCTCCGCTCGCCACAAGGCAGTTTTTTATCCTTCTCCCGGACAGAAAATATGTCTCTGTCGCTTTGCAGCGTTTTATCGACTACTTCCAGTCCTGTTACGGATAGGATCTTTTTCTTCATCAAGCGCAGAACCTGTCCGTATATTAAATGCCGCTGGCTGTCACACTCAAAAAAGCAGCTTTTCCTTTGCAAACATCGACACGGCAAAAGCCCTCCGAACAACATTGTCATTGCTCAGAGGGCTTTTAGGGGTTTTCGTTATATTCAGTACTAATCAACAGCCTGGCATCCTGTTTGTTATCCTGACCGATCCCCGATCGTAGTTTCTTATTCAAGACTCGCTCGCGAGTCTTGCCTCTTTTCGTGCCCCTTTTTCACACATTGTCTTCAGATCTGCAGCGAAATGATCATATCAGCTGATAAGCTGATTATAAAGGAAGAAGAGCATTTCGCATCCGCCGTGTGAACGGAAAGATACCGTCTTCCTTAATCGGAGTACTGACACACGTGTGCGAAATCATTTTCCATATAATTTGGTTAACAGTTCGGTCTTATTTGTGACGCCCATTTTCCTGTATATGTTCTGTAGATGAGATTTAACGGTATACCCCGTGATATGAAGCTTCTCCGCGATCTTAGCATTGTCGTTTCCCTCGCTCAGAAGAAGGAGCAGCTCCGTTTCACGCGGGGTCAGCTAGGAGAGGCGGGCCATAATTTCGTCTGAGCTGATTTTCTTGTACTGTGAAACATAGAGCAGATATATGGTCTCAATTTCGCCAAAAGCATTGGTGTATGGGAAAGGTTTTGTATACAGACGGTAATTGTAAAACAAACAGTCGCATTTGAGTTTCTCAGGGCGTACGATGACTCTCGGGCCAAAATAGTTGATCAGTTTCTGCGCATCCATCAGATTCACAACGAACATCTCGAGGCTTCAGGTGGGTCTGAACTCAGCTTGAATATGAAACGCAGCCGCACGGAATTCTTGCTCTCCATGCGGCTGCGTTCCTTTTCTTTTTTGATGGAAATTCCGACAATAGGCGGGATGGAAAAAGCACGCGGCTTCAGGCATGTGAGACTTCACAACAGGTTCCACCTGCACAAGGAACTTCAGCGAAATACTCTGTACTGTCTGCTGTTCCTCCTCTCTCCTCACCCGATCAGCGCCACGGCCACATCATTGACATTCGTCCCGGTGGGTCCCGTCATGATCAGTCCTCCGATCCGGCCCAGTGCATGATAGGCGTCGTTGTTTTTGAGTACGTCAAAAACATCTATACCGCTGTCTGTAAGCTCATCCATGGACGTATAGTCCACATAGCCGCCTGCCGCGTCTGTGGGGCCGTCCGTCCCGTCGCTGCCCACAGAGAAAACTGCCGCTCCCCTGATCCCGCTGATCCCAGGAGCCGCGGCCAGCGCGAGCTCCTGGTTCCGTCCTCCCTTTCCTTTGCCCGTCAGATGCACGACCGTCTCGCCGCCCGCTATATAGGCGAGCTTTTTCCCGTCCCCCGCATGGGTCCGGAGGATCCCTGCCAGAAAGCTCCCTGCCTCTCTGGCCTCGCAGGCCAGCTGGTCTGTCAGAAGGATCGGATCATACCCGAGCGCCGCGCATCTGGCGGCGGCCGCCGCACAAAGCTCCCTGACGCTGCCCGTGATCATAGTGGTCACGTTTCCGAGCTCTTTGGGCGTCTCCTCCTGCAGAAGGCTCTGTGCCTTTTCAGACAGCTGAATGCCGTACTTTGTGACGATCTCCCGGGCCTGCGCGCACGTAGACCTGTCCGGGCTGGCGGGTCCGCTCGCGATCATATCCAGCGGATCCCCTAAAATGTCGCTCAGAACGATGCTGTATACGCGCGCGGGCGCACAGGCCAGCGCGAACCGGCCGCCTTTGACTGCGGAAAGACGCTTGCGGATCGTATTCATCTCCACGATATCCGCCCCGCAGGCCAGCAGCTGCTCTGTGATCTCCCGCAGCTCCTTTCCCGTCACCAGCGGCTGTTCGAAAAGGGCACTTCCGCCGCCGGACAAAAGGAACAGAACCGTGTCATCCGCAGTCAGATCTCCGACCAGATCGAGTGCTGCTGCCGTGGCGGCAAAACTGTTTTCATCGGGTACCGGATGCCCTGCCTCATAGCATCTGATGCCGGGGATCTCTCCCCTGACATGGTCGTACTTGGTCACAACGACGCCGCCGTCGACCGCGCCCAACGCATCCACCGCCGCCCTTGCCATCTGCCATGCCGCTTTTCCTGCCGCCACCAGGAAGGTCCTGCCCCCGCCGGGCTGCCAGGTCCTGAGCGCCCTCTGGACGGCCTCGTCCGGAAGCACTGCCTCCAGACTTGACTTCACGATCTCATCCGCGATCCTGCGTAGTTTTTTATCCATTCGTTCTTCTTCCTCTCTGCAGCGACTAAAGGGACGGTTCTTTTTGTCACCTCCTGCAAATCTACCCCGCAGCTGGTTTCAGCTGCAGGCGGCAGAAGCTGCGGCCCTTAAAGGAGTTTCATATACTGTCTGCTCTCCACGACAGGTTCCGGCTGCAGATGCCGGACTCAGCGGCACCCAACAGGAGTGTTCTATGATTTCTTATCTCACAAGACAGGGTTTTTTGTGGTCATACACCCAGCCCGGAAGCAGATACTGCATCGCTGCGGCATCGTCGCGGTCATGGGTCGGAAGGCTGTTGTAAAGCCTGTTGGCTTCCCTGACGCGCTCCCGGTTCAGACAGACACCCAGTCCCGGCGCATCCGGCACCCGGACCTTTCCGCCGACGATCTGCGGCGTCTCCTCCAGCAGGTTCTGCCCGTCCTGCCAGATCCAGTGGGTGTCCAGAGGTGCAGGCGTCCCGACGGCCGCTGCCCCGACCTGGGCGAAGGCCGCCAGCGTGATATCAAAGTGGTTGTTGGAGTGTACGCCCCACGTCAGTCCCCAGGAATCCAGAAGCTGGGACATGCGGACCGCCCCGTCAAACCCCCAGAAGTGGGGGTCCGCCAGAATAATGTCACAGGCATTGAGGCTCACCGTGTGATAGAACTGCCGCCAGTCCGTGGCGACCATGTTTGTCGCGACCTGGAACCGGGTCGCGTTTTTAAATTCGCGCAGAATCTCTCTGCCGGAATAGCCGGCTTCCGGTCCGCAGGGATCTTCCATATAGGTGATGATGCCGTGCATGTCTTTGCAGAGTGCGACGGCTTCCGCCATGCTCCACGCCCCGTTCGGATCGATGTTGATCCTCGCCCGGGGAAACCGCTTCTTGAGAGCCCTCACGGCCTCCATCTCCTCTTCGCCCCTCAGGACGCCGCCCTTTAGCTTGAAGTCTGTAAACCCATACTTCTCCTCCAGTGCTTCCGCCTCCTCCACGATCCTCTCCGGTGTCAGGATCTCCTCCCGGCGCAGCCTGAACCAGGGATCGCTGCTTGCGGACTCATCGAGGTACTGCATTTTTCCGGCCGGCACCTTGCTTTTGTCTGAGACATAAAAGAGGTAGCCCAGCATCTCGACTTCTTTTCTCTGCTGCCCTTCCCCAAGAAGCTCGCACATGGGAACCCCGAGGAATTGGCCGAACAGGTCCATCATGGCGCATTCGACCGCCCATTCGCTCTTTACGACATATTTGAGCCTGCTGATGTCCAGGGTCTGGATTCCCTCGCCGGTGTCTTGCGCCGCGGGATCCGCCAGCCTGTGGATCTGCTGCAGTACTTTCCTGTACCGGGAGACCTGCTGTCCCTCGACCAGCGGCTTCATGGCATTCAGGCAGGCACAGGTATAATCGCCGCCGTGGATCTCGCCGACCCCGGTGCGGCCTGCATTGTCTTCGAGTATGACCAGATTTCGTGTGAACCAGGGTGCGTGCGCGCCGGACAAAGTCATCAGCATGCTGTCATAGCCGGCCACCGGCACCACCGTCATTTTCGTAATCACAGGTGTCTGCGCTGCTCTCGTCATCGGAACTCTCCTTCCTGTCGGGCGTCCGCATCTGTCTGCAGCCTTCAAATGCAGACGTGCGTGCAGACATGCGCCTCCCGGACCCCGCCTCCCGGCCGTCTATCTGACCATGCAGGGCCTCCTGGGGTCAAAGGTCCAGCCGGGGACCAGATACTGCATGCCGACGGCATCATCGCGGGCTCCCAGGTGCTTTTCTGTATAGAGTCTGTTGGCCTCCATGATCCGGTCGCGGTCGATCTCGATCCCGAGGCCTCCCTTCATGGGCAGGTCGATGCAACCGCCCGTGATCTGCATGGGCTCTCTGGTGAGGCGCTCGCGGCCCTCCTGCCAGATCCAGTGCGTATCGATCCCGTTGAGTCTGCCGGGCACCGCGGCGGCGCACTGCACGACCATGGCAAGGCTGATGTCGAAGTGATTATTGGAATGGCAACCCCACATCAGACCGAAATCATTGCACAGCTGGCCGACCCGGACAGACCCGCTCATGGTCCAGAAATGGGGATCCGCCAGCGGGATATCGACGCTGTTCAGCGCGATGCAGTGGGCCATCTCTCTCCAGTCCGTATCGATCATATTCGTAGCTGTAGGCATGCCGGACCCCCGCCGGAACTCAGCCATGATCTCCCGCCCGGAAAAACCTCCCTCCGCGCCGCAGGGATCCTCGCAATAAGCCAGAATCTTTCTGAACTCGGGTGCCAGCTCCAGTGCTTTGGACAGCGGCCAGCATCCATTGGGATCCAGATCGACGCGCGCGTCCGGGAAGGCCTCCTTGATGGCTCTGACAGCTTCCAGCTCCTGCTCGGGCTCGAAAACACCTCCTTTGAGCTTGAAATCCTCAAATCCGTATTTTTCGTAAGATGCCCTGGCCAGCGCTGCGATGGCCTCCGGCGTCACCGCCTCCTCATGGCGCAGCCTGTACCAGTCGCACGCGGAATCCGGTTCCTCCTCATAGGGGAGGTCTGTCTTTTTGCGGTCGCCGATATAAAACAGGTAGGAAAGAAACCGGACCCGCCTCCTCTGGATCCCGTCGCCCAGAAGTGCCGCCGCCGGAACGTCCAGGTATTTACCCAGCAGGTCAAGAAAGGGCGCTTCGACCGCAGTCACGACGTGTACACCCGTGCGCAGGTCAAAGGTCTGCAGCCCCCGGACATCATCCCGGATGTTCTCCTCGAGCCAGCTTCTGACCTTTGTCAGTGTCTGCTTGTAATCGCCGATGCTGCTGCCGACCACGAGAGGCTCTACTGCCCTGAGCGCATCCGTGATCTTCTGTCCCCCGGGAACCTCACCGGCGCCTTCCGCGCCGGTTGAATCTGTCAGGATCACAATATTTCTTGTAAAAAAAGGCCCGTGCGCACCGGACAGGTTGAGCTCCATGCAATCATGCCCGGCCACAGGATATACCTCCATTTTCGTAATGACAGGAACCACAGAATGCCTCCTTTCTGCAGCATTTTTTGCCGCCAGCGCCCAACTCATGATCTGTTATAGAATAAAATGAACAATGTCCCGCATCATCTGCCGATCTTCATGTCTGTCAGGAACTCATAGTACTGGGCGATCGCACTGTGGTCCTTCTGGCCCCCCTCGCGGCTGTGCATCCACTGCAGGACCTCCTGGACCTGTGCGGTCATGGGAAGGGGAGCTCCCACACTGTGCGCGCAGTCGAGTGCGTTGTTCAGATCCTTGATGTGAAGGTCGATTTTAAAGCCCGGTCTGTCATCCCCCGCGATCATCATCGGTCCCTTGGCGTCCATGACAGTGGAGCCCGCAAGTCCGCCCCTGATCGCATCAAAAACAAGCTGCGGATCCACGCCGGCCTTCTGCGCCATCGTGAACGCTTCCGCCACGGCCTGAATGTTGCAGGCCACGATGATCTGATTGGCAAGCTTCGTGGTATTGCCCGCGCCGACTTCCCCGCAGCGGACAACAGAGGCGCCCATGGTTTCCAGCAGCGGTTTGAACCTGTCAAACACCTCCTGTTTCCCGCCGACCATGAAGGAGAGTGTCCCGTCGACCGCCTTGGGCTCTCCGCCGGAAACGGGGGCATCCAGCATCTCGACGCCCTTTTTGGCCAGCTCCGCCGCGATCTCTTTGCTGGCGACAGGGTTGATGGAGCTCATGTCGATGAACACCTGGCCCTCTTTCATATAGGCAGAAACACCGCCCTCGCCCAGCATGACTGCCCTGACATGGGGTGAATTGGGAAGCATGGTCATGACGACCTCACAGGTCTCGCCGATCTCTCTGTTGTCCGCCCGTCTGGCGCCGCAGGCGACGACCTCCTCCACAGCCGCCTGGTTCAAATCACTCACAAGCAGGTCTGTATAACCGCCCTTCAGCATATTTTTTGCCATAGGCTTTCCCATGATACCGAGTCCGATCATTCCGATTTTCATATGTCTTTTCTCCTTGTGTGAATCACGTAAAACCATATCCATGATGTTTTTTCTTCCACTAAGCTCTCTTTTGTTCCCCTCCCCCGGTTGCGGGCATCATCCCGAAGACGCTCTTCCATTGCGGTACTCCGGGGGTCCGGAACGGTCTGTTCCTTTTCACAGCAGTCCCGCCGCCTCCATGGAGCTGCGGATCGCATCCAGAGCATGCCCCTCCGGGGTGGGAAGGCTGGGCAGGTAGGGGTCTCCTACATCCTGCCCTCGGAGATTTGCCATGTCCTTGGCGGCCACCGGGAAGGAGGCGCCGTCCATGGCCAGGCGGACAGGATTGAGTTTAAACTGGGCCTCCAGGGCTCCCTCCCTGTCCCCGGACACATATTTCTCATAGACATCCCCTATGAGCTCCGGCATGAAATTGCCCGCCGTACACACGCCGCCCACGGCGCCCACACACAGGGAGGCATACAGAAGGGTATCCTTTCCCCCGAACACCTTGAAGTCCACGTCGCGGTTCAGCCGCACACACTCTTCCGTGAGGGTTATGTCTCCGGAGGTATCCTTCATGCCGACGATGTTGGGAACAGTGTGCGCCAGCCGGCAGACCATTCCCGCCGAAATCCCGTATCCGGTCCGTCCGGGATTGTTATAGAGCAGGACCGGCAGGTCGGGGACCGCTTCCGCGATCGTTTTAAAATGCAGATAGAGTTCCTCGTCCGTGGGCTTTAAAAACATGGGCTGCAGCACGGAAATGCAGGCGGCGCCGTTTGCAGCCGCCATTTTCGCAAGGCGCACGCCTTTGCGGGTATTGATCGCGCCGATCCCGAAATAAACAGGCACACGGCCGGCAGCCTGATCCACCATGATCCGGAGGCCGCGCTCCATCTCATCCTCCTCGATCTGATAGAACTCGCCGTTTGAGCCGAATGCCAGGATCCCGTGCATTTTTCCCTCTATGACGAACTCCACCTGCCTCCGCATCCTCTCTTCATCGATCCTTTCCTCCCGATCGATGACTGTGATGATGGGAACGACGACACCCTTCATAAAATCCGTATTCATTCAGGTTCTCCTTTCAAAGCGGAATCTACAGAGTCCCAGAGATCTTCCCGACCGCTTCCTGATCCCTGCAGCTGCACGTGCGCTGCGACGGAGACATAAGCCGCGCACTCACTGAGACGGAGATCGGCGGCTGCGCGTTCGCCGGGGCACAAACAGCCCCGCTCCACGCGCGGGATTCAGCCGTCATGCGGTCACTGTGCCAGGGAATCGGCGACGGACTGGAAAAACTCCTTGTAGGCCCTGTCATTTGCCTCCGAATCCGCCGCGTTCAGATAATAGGGCATCATCTCCACGTTTCTGATTGCCTCGATGCAGGCTTCCTGAGACTCCATCTCCTGCACGATCCATTCATACCAGGCGATGACCTCATCCGGGGTCTCCTTCGGGAAATAGAAGGAAAAATCGCAGTCAGGATATACCAGGTCGATCCCCTGTTCCTTCAGTGTCGGGATATCGGCGATGAGCTCATATCTCTCCTCCGTGGGCGCGCCGATGCATACGAACTGTCCGGCCTCCAGATAGTCCTTACAGTTGATATATGCGCCGGGCATGAGGTCGACCTGCTCGGAGAGCATGGCTGTGATCTTGTCTGCGTTGGATCCGACGTCTACAAGGTCGAGGTCGATCCCTGCCAGGTCTTCGAGCGCGAGAAGCTCATAATAGGTATAGGCACCGACCTCCGTACAGGCTTTCAGGGCTCCCGGATTCGCCTTGGCCGCCTCGATAAAGGCATTGAGGTCCGTGTACTTGTTGGGGTTGACATAGAGCTGCTGGGCAGGATCCTTCGCAAAGGTAGGCCCGAGTTTAAAGGCGGTATAGTCATAGTCCGTGACCTTCGCCACATTTGCGACATTCACCAGGTTGTGGCCGTACAGAACCGTAAGTCCGTCCGGACTGGCGGAAAGGACCTGATTGGCCGCCACGGATCCAGCTGCGCCGTTCGCGTTTACAACGATAAAATCGACCCCGGAGATCCCTTTCGCATACTGGGCGAATACCCGGGCGGAGAGATCTGTGTTTCCGCCCGCGCCCGCCGGAACGACAATGGAAACAGTTCCCGTGGGAGTCCAGCCCGAGGGGGCTTCCCCCGGACCTGACGCGTCCCCTGCAGCTGCCGCGCCGCCCGCTTCTACTGTTCCTCCGGTCTGTGTCTCTGAGGAGCCGCCGGAAGAGCCGCTGCCGCCGCACGCCGTCAGTCCGATCACCATGGCGCATGCCAGTACGATTGCTGCTGCTTTCTTTCTCATACTCTTTCTCTCCTTTTTTCTCTCCTTTTTGTTGAACTTCAGGATCTGTAAACAAATACTCTGCGCATCCTGACTGTCACAGGTCCCGACTGCATCAGGCAACCTCCCTGCACAGAATCTCTCCCGGCAGGAGGATCATTCCGCTGGCTCCCTGCACAGAATCTCTCCCGGCAGGAGGATCATTCCGCTGGCTCCCTGCTCCGCGTCCCCCTGACCTCCTTAAATACAGACCAGATCAGGACCGCGACGGCCACGAACCAGAAGAAATCAAAGATCGGCCTTGTAAAAAACGCGCCGAAGGACTTATAGGACATGATCCCGCGGCGCAGGTAGGTCTCTGTCATATTTCCGACCAGGAAGCAGAGCACGAAGGGAGTGGTGGCAAGGCCGAATTTGTGATACAGATAACCGATGACGCCAAACAGGACGATCGCCTGCGCGTCAAACACGCGGTTGTTGGTCGCATAGGCCCCTACTGCGCAGAGAACGAGGATCAGTGGCAGCAGGATATGCCTGGGAACCTTCAGGACCTGCACGAAGCCCTTGATGCAGGTCCACTCCACGACAAGCATGATCAGGCCGCAGACCATGCAGGCCGCAAAGATGCCATATACCACGTCCGCGTTTTTGACAAACAGGAGAGGCCCTGCGGACAGCCCGTGAATCAAAAAGCCGCCCAGCATCATCGCGGTGACCCCGTCGCCGGGGATCCCCAGAACCAGCAAAGGGATCATAGCGCCGCCGATCGTCGCATTGTTTGCCGCCTCCGTCGCCACGATGCCTTCCGGTTCTCCTGTCCCGAATGTCTCGGGGTGCTTCGACATGTTCTTGGCCGTGACGTAGGACAGCATGCCGGAGGTCGAGCCGCCGATGCCCGGCAGGATCCCGATCCCGGTACCGATGATCGCCGCCCGGAGAGCCCCCGGAATCCAGCTGACGAATTCCTTCATCGAAAAGCCGAAGCCTTTGACTTTTGCGACCGGGATCGTCTGCACGCCTTTGGCGCTCATGGACTCCGCGGACTTGAGGATATCCGCGACAGCAAAAATACCGATCAGGGTGCTGAGCTGGTTAAATCCCGCCATAAGCTCAGTATTTCCAAAGATAAAACGGGGCGTCCCGTCGATCGGCGCCATGCCGACCATGGCAAATACGAGTCCCAGCAGGCCGGCCAGCAGGCCTTTGACCATCCTGCCCGACGACAGGACTGCGACCATCGTCAGGGCAAAAAAGCAAATGCCGAAGTTCTCTACCGGCGTAAACTTCAGCGCCACATCGGCGAGTGTCGGGGCAAAGAAGGACAGGATCAGGAAAGAAAAAATCGATCCCAGAAAGGAGAACACGATGCCGATCCCGAGCGCTCTCATGGCTTCGCCCTTCTGTGCCATGGGATATCCGTCAAATGTTGTCGCGATCGAAGAGGCCGTGCCCGGCATATTCAGGAGGATCGCGGAGATCAGACCGCCGGAAATGCCGCCGATATAGACGGCAACCAGGGTATTCATCCCCAGTCCGGCTTCCATACTGAAGGTCAGAGGAAGCATCAGGGCTACCGCCATGGCGGCGGAAAGCCCGGGGATCGATCCGAACACGATGCCGATCGCCACACCTGCGATCATAAACAGGAGCGAAACCGGCTGGCAGACCGTCACCATGGCAGACCCCAGTTTCATGAATGTGCTCATTTTTACCTCCTTGTCTCAAAACGTTGTCTGAAAGCGTTGTCTTAAAACGTTGTCTCAAAACGGGAGAATCCCTGTAGGCAGTACGATCTTGAAGCCGAGCCGGAACAGGTAGTACACGATCAGCGTAAAAATGACGTCCGTGATCAGATACACAGGGATATCCTTCCTGGTCCTGCTGCTGTCCGGCGCCAGGACATAGATCTGACAGAACAGGTAAACCAGCGTGCAGAGAATAAATCCCACGGGTTTAAGCAGGAAGACATACAGGAGTATCAGGATCAGGCTGAGGATCACGCGCCTGTAATCACTCTCGTCCCTTTCATATGCCCCGTCGGGATTTTTTCTGAGCCCTCTCACAGCCTGCACCAGAAGAATAACCGACAGCACCAGGATCAGCGTTCCTGCGACTGTAGGCATGAAGTCCGGACCGATCTCCATGACCTGTGATTTGGGAAGCATCCGGGCCGCGGCGATCAGCGCGATTCCGAGCACTGCAAACACGCCCCCCACAATGATGTCCCCGTACTTTTTGATAAACATAGTGTTCCCCCTTTTCGAACGATGTGTATGTTAGGGAAATGCGGGCCGTCCCCACCGTCAGGTAATCGGTGCCGGGTTAAAAACGCACAGATCATTCGCCAGTCCATACTGCTCCGCGCAAGGCTTTTTGATCCCGCCTGCGACATCCAGTAGATAATCGTAGAGCTCTTCCCCCTGTTCTGCGATCGTCCTGTCTCCCACCGCGGCGGGACCCGCATTGAAATCGATGAGATCCGGCCACTGCTCCTTCAACTCATTTCTGGAACAGACCTTGACGACCGGTACCGCAGCCAGCCCATAGGGCGTCCCCCTGCCCGTCATGAAGAGCTGCAGCCCGATCCCCGAAGCCAGCTGAGCAGGTCCGCATACGATGTCCGACGCGGGCGTCGCGGCAAAGATCTCCCCGTGCTTTGCCGGTCTCCCGCCGGGAGAAAGGACCTCCACGATCGGGGAAGTCCCTGACTTTGCGATGGAGCCCATCGACTTCTCGATGATATTGGAAAGCCCTCCCTTCTTGTTGCCCGGCGTTGTGTTGGCGCCCCGGTCGACGCCGCCCGCCCCCAAGTACCCGTCATACCAGCGCATTTCCTCCACAAGCCTCCTGCCGACGTCCTCACTGATACAGCGCTCCGCGATGTACTGCACGCCGTCCCGCACCTCTGTCACCTCGGAAAACAACACAGTCCCTCCTGCCGCGACCATGAGATCTGCCGCATAGCCCGCCGTCGGATTGGCCGTGATCCCCGAGAAGGCATCCGACCCGCCGCACTGCATCCCGACCACCAGGTCGGATACCGGCAGTTCCTCCCGCCTGCGGCTGTTGAGGACCTGCAGCTTTTTCTCCGCCATTGCGAGGATCGCCTTCATCATGGCCTCATATCCTCTGTACTCCTGCAGGACGATGACGTTTTCCGGTGTGTTCAGCTCCGGCCACCACTCACAGAAGCGGTCCGCCGAGAACTTCTCACAGCCCAGAGCCACCAGCATGAACTGCCCGCCGAAATTGGGATGCATCGCGATATTCCTGATGATCCGCTGGGGCACCTCTGCCTCCGGCGCATCGATCGCGACCCCGCATCCATAGGGATGACTGACTGCGATCACATCGTCCACGTTCGGATAGCGGGGCAGGATCTCCTCCCGTATCCTTCGGATCGCCCCATTCAGGACTCCCGCGACGCACTGCACAGTCGTATTGACCGCCAGGATGTTGCGCGTCCCGGCAGGTGCCAGGCTCCCCGCCATGGCGGCCGCTCTCTCATCACCGGACCTGACCGCCTCTGCAAGCGGATTTCTGTAGCCCATCCAGGTCCTCCTGGAGGGCATCGGCAGAGTCGTCACGATGTTCTGCCCAAACCGGAGCGAATCCAGATCCGGCGCCGGCACCATGACCAGATTTTCCTCATTGATCCAGCCTCCTGCCGGTATAGTCTCGCTCACATGTCCCAGGAGAACTCCATACCGGTAGACCGGATCCCTCTTCTTCATGGGTTGAAGCGCGATCTTGTGCGCCTGCGGGATATCGACAGCCGTCACTACGCCGGGCATCACCTCCGTTCCCCTGCGGAGATCACAGACCGCAACGGCAACATTGTCCTTCTCACTGATTCTGATACACAGACGTTTTTTCATGCCACCCTCCTGCGCTTATACCCTGCTGACGGGCTGATTACCGGTGCCGGAAAACCATTAGTAATACATTACATTGCGGGCACTAACGGCCTATGCACGAAAATGCCGGGCACAAAAATGCTGCGCGCGAAAATGCTGTACATGAAAATGCTGTGCGCGAAAATACATGTCGGATGCTTAACACTCCCCCCGGAATCCGCTATAATAACGTTGTGATGAAAGCCCGCGCGAGAATTCCTCGTGTTTTAAGGCAATCTGTAGCAGAAAGGGTCAATGATTATGGCAACTCTAAAGGATGTGGCCAGACTGGCCAGCGTTGATGTCAGCACAGTTTCCAGGGCATTGAACGGAACCTCTTACGTGCATCCCGACACAAAGGCGCGTATTATGAAAGCCGTCGAGGAGCTGAGCTACCGGCCCAATGTTCTGGCCCAGGGACTGCGAAAGGGAAAACGTCACACGATTGCGATCATCGTCCCCACCCTGCATCTGACCATCTTCGATGATCTGGCGCAGGAGATCGAGGCCGCCGCCCGCGCGCGGGGGTATTCCTCCCTCCTCTGCCACACAATGGATGATCCGAAAAACGAACGGGAATGCCTGCGCAGACTCAGAAGCGGCTTTGTAGATGGAATGATCATTGCTGCGACCGGAAAAAACACACATCTCCTGCGGGATATTCACGCGGATGGCATCGCAATGATACAGATCGTGCGCCGCCAGGATCACACGATCAGCAGCGTCGTCGGAGATTACGAAAGAGGAAGTTATGAAACCGTGAATTACCTTTACCGAAAAGGCTGCCGTGCGATCGGGCTTATCAACGGCCCCATGCTCAAAGCCCCCTATAAGGCGAGATACAACGGTTACCGCAGAGCAGCAGCGGATCTGGGACTGGAGGAGATCTGTACCCGCGAAGATCAGCGGGACGGCGTGACCAACAGCTTTGAATACGGATATTCCTGCACGGAGGAGCTGCTTGATCTCCACCCGGATCTCGACGCTATCATGGCGGCGGTGGATATACAGGGGATGGCCGCCCTGAAAGCCCTCAGAGACAGAGGGATCAGTGTCCCCGAGCAGATGCGTGTCGTCAGCCTCACCGGCTACTCCATCGGCAATTATCTGGAGACGACGATGACTTCGCAGGAACTTCCCTCCCGTCAGATGGCGGAAAAGGCTGTAGAAATGCTGATTGAAGAAATCGAGGCAAAGCCGGACAAAAAGCCCGGCATCCAAAACCTTATTTTCAGTTCTTCTCTGATGGAACGCGAAAGCGGCTGAAAAGTTTTTTTTCGTCAACGGCCGGCAGGCACTTTCAGCGGGGGATCGCGCCCTCGCAGAGGCAGGTGCATTGCTTTTTCTGTCCAATCGCTTATAGAAGTGTGGGGGGCCCCTCTGAAATACAGAGCTGACACGGCAAAGCAGCAAAGACCAAAGCAGCAGAGCAAATGCATGCAGACATCAAACCGCGCAGCGGGACAACCTGCTGCGCGGTTTGATTCTTCAAAATTTTATCCTTCAAAAAAGTATGCCGATAACGCATATATCTGCGAAGTATTCTGACCGACCCGCATCATGCAGAGCAATATCTGCGTCTGCAGGAAATTCTGATCAGCCCCCGAAGAGTCCTCCGAAAAGCCTGATCAGGGACGATGCGGTCATGATCAGCGCGAACGCGTAACTGATCACCATGAGGATTTGCATGACACGTGGTGCCCTGAGTCCGAGTTCCCGGTTGATATCCTCCCGGAAGATCATCCTGGTGACATAGAAACCGCCAAAGGGCGTTGCGATGGCGGTCGAAACATTGGCGATAAAGATCAGCTGTGTAGGAGACCCGCCGTAAGCAAAGCAGATCACGGTCGTAATCGCGATACAGATAAGGCTCCCCCATCTGATAAAGTTGGATTCCAGCTGTGTGGGCTTTTCTATACCGGCCGCAAGCAGAACCATGCCCCGCTGTGTGTTCCCCAGAAGAGAAGAGAAGGCAGCTGCGAGCAGCGCGATGCCCATCACGTACGGAGCCGCGCTGCCCAGGAAGGGCACCAGCAGTTCTCCCAGCTGTGCAGGCGCTCTGATTCCGGTCCCCGTGGGGAACAGAACGATCGCTCCGACAAGGAAGATCGCACCTGAGATCAGGATGACCGCCACAACATGCGCGATCGAATCTGCGACCATGATTCCATTAAACAGATCTTCCAGCTTCCATTTTTTCTCCAGGCCCAGATAAGTTCCGTAGATTCCTGCTGTGATAGCTGCATTGGTGCTGACGTAAGCCAGGGAAGTTGCCAGGCTTCCCTCTGCAAAAGACCAGTGCGTCATGGCGTGTCCAAGCTGCCCCCAGTCAGGGCCTCCGGCAGAAACCAGTGTCGCATAAAAGCAGATGATCATTCCAATTATACAGATCGTAATCAGCTTTTCGACTTTGGAATAAACTCCCTTTGTAAAGTAACAGGCAAGGGTGATCACGATCATGATGATCGAGTCGATCTTCCAGTTAATGCCTGTGATGAGGTTCATACCGGCGCCGGCGCCGGTGATGTTTCCCATCGTAAAGAAAAAACACGACAGAAAAGTGGCTGTGCCGACAATGAATGCGGCGGGTTTCCCGTAGTAATGACGAATCGCATGGATGACCGGCATCTTCGTCAGCATGGAGACCCTGTAGCATGTGAGCATAAACGTGATGCCCATAATGGCGATCGGAATGACCAGCCAGATCATTTGATAGCCGTAATTAGCGCCCATCATGGCGGAGGTAGTAATATTTCCGGGACCGATCACCACACCTGCGAGAATGATCCCGGGACCGACTCTCTTCAATATTTCAAGAAAAGAAGCCTTTCGGATCCTGCTCTGATCAAATTTTTCTTCCATATGCATTTTCCCCTTGTTCGTGTATGAAATGATAGAGGTTTCGTGCAGTGGCATGTTTTTCGGGATTCACAGATCCGGTACAGAGACATAAAAACGTGACTGCCCGATGCTGTGTAGCAATATATTTGTGCAAAAAACCGGCAGGGTCTTCACCCTGCCGGTACTGGTCGGGCTAAATTCAAGACTCGCTCATTGTTTCTGTGTCTGCGGCGTCCCCAGGCTCTTGTTTATTCAGCAGAGGAGACTCCTGCGCCTGTAAAAATGCATCATATCAGCTTAAATTCAGCTTATTTGAGAGTTGATGCTCTTGCTGTTACGCGAATTTGGACATGTCGACCTTTTCAAGACCGCTGTTCCTGATGCCTGTCGCGACCCAGTCTTTCTCCTCCTGATCAAGAGGCAGGACAGGTTTTCTCATCAGGGCACTGCTGAAGATACCGCGCTGGTACAGCGTCTCTTTCAGGCGTGCATGCGCCTCTCCGGAGGGCTGGCCGCCGCCGTAGATCGCCTGGCTGATATGGTAGATGCGGTCGCTCCAGTCCTGGGCTTCCTTGAGAGTGTGCTTGTCGGGATTGGCGAAAACTTCTCTTGCAGGGCAGATCAGCTCCGGCACGCATCCCGCAAAACCGATCAGGGCGCCATCCATGCCCGGGAACCAGGACACGCACAGGGTCTCGTCGTGGCAGGTGATCAGACTGATGTCCGGGCACTCCTGACGGAGCAGGCGCACATCATGTTCATAGATGGAGGTCACGCGGGTGCCCATCTTGATGCACTTGACGTGATCGATCTCTTTGCACATTTTGATCAGGGTCTCTACCGGGTAGAAAGCTCTGGAGGTCGCGGGGTACAGATGGACGATGATGTCAATGTCTGCGCCTTCGGCGACATCCCTGACGTACTCAAAGGGAGCATCGGGGTTCATGCCGAAACGGAGCCACATGTGAGGGGGCATCAGCAGGATACCGTCCGCGCCGGCTTCCTTTGCCTCTATTGCCATCTCGATGCTCTCCCGGGTGTTCTCGCAGTTGACGCCGGAGATGATGGTCATAACATCGCCGCACTCCTCTGCGCAGATCTCTGTCACCCTCCTGCGCTCCTCTCTGGTCAGGCCTGTGATCTCACCGGTATGCCCGTTGCAGACAAGCCCTTCAATGCCCTTGCCGTAGAAGGATTTGATCCAGCGAAGGTATGTGCGGAACTCTTTTTCATTGATGGAATAATCATCGTTGAGCGGTACGGAAACTGCGGGGAAAATTGTCTTGAAGGTTTTTTCTTTCGCCATGGTTCTCTCTCCTTTTTTGTGGTGATTATCTGTCTTTTGACTTCCGTTTTCGTCAGTACACTTCTTACGTTTAATCGTTACGTTCAATCTTCCGTCTTCTGTCTTATTTGCTATGTCCTTAAAAGATTCAGGAATGCCCGTTCATTCACTTTCCCGGAACTCATTCGCTGCACCTTCCCTGTGGCGCCTTGCAGGTTTATGTGCAATCGTTTGCATTCCTTATGACGCATTTATAACACGCATGATTCGTCTGGTCAATAAATATGGACCTGCCTGCAAAGAGTTGCATATCTCCTGCAAATTCTTGCATATATTGTAGGTTATGCACAATAATAGAGGCCATGTTTTGTGCATAACGCTTATAACAGGGGAATTATTTGTACTTTGCTTATATTGACGCATCCAAAATATCTTTTTTCAAAGCCCAACATTCCTGCGTTCGGGCGCGGCTGTGTTTTCGTGTCAGCTCAGGCTGCTTCATGTATTTTAGGAAAACGTTTGTATTTTGTTGAATGATGAGCGGCTTGCTTCGTGGCAAAGCAGGACGAAGTCACAGACATTGCGGAGCCGGGCGGCTGTATAAACAGGCTTCCCGATGTACGCCTGCGGTCTTCAGCGTACTGGATTCAGGCAATTTAGGACAAACTTAAACACCGGCCGCTATTCATAAGCGGCCGGCAGCAGGACGTATGCATTTCAAACGCATCCCAAGACCTTCTATCCCATCACTCCAACATCGTCCGCGACAGTAAAAGCCGCCTCTGTGCAGGCACGTATATCGTCCAGCGAATAACCGTCTGCAATCTCTTTCAATACCAGACCTTTGTCTGTCACCTGAAAATAGCAGCGCTCTGTGACAATGTCCGTCACGCACTTTGCGCCGGTCAGTGGCAGCGTACATTTCTTCAGTATCTTTGATGCCCCGTTTTTTTCGCAATGATCTGTTGCCACGATGACACGCGGGACACCTGCACACAGATCCATAGCGCCGCCCATTCCGGGCGCAAATTTGCCCGGTATCATCCAGTTGGCGATGTTCCCCTCCTGGTCCACCTGCAGCGTCCCCAAGACGCAGGCATCAATGTGTCCTCCACGAATAAATCCAAAGGAGCGGTCATGTGGTACGATGGATCCTCCTTTGATCAGGCTTGTGGGCAGCCCGCCCGCGTCGGCGATATCTACATCCCACTCAGTGTAGTGCGGTGTAGGCCCGGATCCGACTATACCGATTTCCGCCTCGAGCCAGAGATCCACCCCCTCCGGAAGGTAGTTTGTACACATGAGCGGCACCCCTATTCCGAGGTTAACAAAATCTCCGTCCTTGAAGAACTTCGCGCATCGCGCGGCAATCAGTTCGCGTCCGGTATATGTCATGTTTCCTGCCTCCTTTCTGTTAAGCTTCCGCCGTTTCTTTTAAGCTTCTGCTGCTTCTCTGGCTTTGATCTTATCGATCATTCGCTGCCAGTTGGGGTGCATCGGGCGTTTTTCACCTTTTCGTACATACAGCATGTCGACGACCGGAGCGGAGACGTGGATCAGTTCCTGATTCAGTTCGCCGATTTCAACCAGTTCCTCAACCTCCGCGATTACCAGATCTGCCGCCATCGCCATGTAATCCTGACAAAGATGGTTGGTCTGACGAAAATACAGATTGCCGGCTTTGTCCGCTTTGCTCGCGCGAAGAAGTGCTACATCCGCACGTATAGGCTTTTCAAGAAGATACTCCCTTCCGTTCAGGAAGAGAATCTGTTTTCCCTCCTGCACCATAGTCCCGATACCTGTAGGCGTAAGGACGCCTCCCAGACCGAACCCGCCTGCACGTATCCTTTCTGCGAATGTTCCCTGTGGAATAAACTCAACATCCAGCTTCCCTGCAAACATTTGGTTGATTGCAGTGGGGTTCAGGCCAATATGTGACGTCTCGATACGCCTCACCCGGTTTTCTTCCACAAGACGTCCCAGCCCCATGCCTGGCTGTCCGGAGGTGATCGCTACAGCCGTGATGTCTTTTACGCCTTTTTTGATCATTCCATCAATGATCTCGTCTGCCGCCAGCTCTCCATGGCGGTCGCTGAACATGATGCGCTGGCCGTCCTTGATTTTGTCCAACACCTCTTCCAGGGAAAATACTTTTTGCTTCAACTTTTCACCCTCCTTCCTGGTTATGCAAATACCCGGGCAGGCTTGGAGCCTGCTCAGGCAGAAAGGTGTCTGTTTTTTATGCACGAATTTCCTGCTTCTTTCGATTTTCAATCAGCGTGTCCATGTATTCACTGATAATAGCTCTTACCTCATCGCTGCTTTTGTATCGAACGTCAATGCCATCCACATCAAAGGTAAGTGTAGGAATACCAAATTTCTCATAGACATAATCCTTCACCAGCTTAGACACAGCCCAGGTATGCTTACACCCAACGTGTCCTGCAAACATCGATACATTGACACTGTAACGTCTGATTGTATCATCAGTAATCTCGATCCATGGCTCTGCAGGTCCGGAGCATCCATGAACCATGGGAATGACCAGCACACGTCTGGCCAGTCCGTTAAAAACGGTCTCCTCGTTTTTCAGATCAATGATATTATATCCCGCATATCCAAAGGCATCCATGACCAGCACGGCGTTGTATTTTTTCTCCATCCAGTCAAGAATTCCAGCGTTTGACCACAACATATTCTGCAGCCAGATGCAGCGGAACTCTTCCGGTCCCGGCGTCACACCTTTTCCCGCTTTCAGGTTCTTCATTCCCAGTTCATATTCCTTTTCAAGAAAATCAATGACTTCCTGACTCCCCATCAGGGAAGCTGTCAGCCCATTGAGGACCAGAAAGCGGCCGGGCAGAGGACAGGGGATATTCTCTCTAAGCTTAGAGCAATCTATCAACAGCTGGGAGGCCCTGTTACCCCTCTTCAGAATCTCAAGAAACTTGTCCCAGTCTAGTTTATTTCCTGTGATCTCTTCCAGGAACTTCACCATCTCGCGAAGCTGTCTGGCTATATACTCATACCCCTTGGCATCTTTGCGGTAAGGAGTGTCTATACAAAAGCCCGGAATCCCCATCTGTTTATGCATGGCAGGATATGCTACACGGGCGGAGTCACAGGGTACGACCGTATACAGCATCGCATCGGGAACATCCACAATCTCTCCGGACAGAAGAAAACCGAGTATGCCCCTGTCAATACCGCAGACTTCGCTGACGACATACTGATCCGCCAGATCCAGATACCTAGCGGGCTCTGGCGTAGTTGCGATTCTGATAATCGCTGTTTCAAGAACAAACGGAACTGCGTCGAAG
>JAFWDM010000130.1 GCA_017513005.1 Lachnospiraceae bacterium | reverse complement strand
TCCGTGATATCGCCGGTCATAAGCTCGGCACCATCACGCACGTCGGTATGAACACCTTCTGCGATCCCCGTCTCCAGGGCGGCAAGCTCAATGATGTCACCAAGGAGGATATCGTAGAGCTCGTAAACATCGCAGGCGAAGAGAGACTTCTCTACAAGGCACAGAAGATCGATGTGGCTTACATCCGCGGCACCTTTGCGGATGAACTGGGCAATGTAACCTTCGAGCACGAAGCTGCCCCCACTGAGTCCACCGCGATCGCCCAGGCGGCCAAGAACAGCGGCGGCAAGGTCATCGTCCAGGTCGAGAAGGTCGTCCAGGCAGGTACCCTTGATCCCAAGCTCGTCAAGATCCCCGGCATCTATGTCGATGCGATCGTGATCGCCGAGTCAGAAGAAGACATGGCACAGTGCCAGGGCACTCCCGGCTGGGATCCCAGCATGACCGGTGCTGTCCGTATTCCTCTCGGTGCCATTCCCGCTCCCAAGCTCAGCGCCAAGAAGATCATGGGCCGCCGTGCTGCCATGGAGCTCGAGGCGGACAAGGTCGTCAACCTCGGCATCGGCGCTCCCGAGTTCGTCTCCGCAGTTGCGAACGAAGAGGGCATCGGCGACTACATGACCCTGACTGTCGAGGCAGGCCCCGTCGGCGGCGTACCGCAGGGCGGCAACAAGTTCGGCGGCTCCATCAACGTGGAGAGCGTCCTGGATCAGCCTTATCAGTTCGATTTCTACGATGGCGGCGGCGTCGACCTCGCTTTCCTCGGTCTGGCTGAGTGCGACAAGAACGGCAACATCAACGTTTCCAAGTTCGGTCCCCGTCTTGCAGGCTGCGGCGGTTTCATCAACATCACCCAGAACGCGAAGAAGGTCTTCTACATCGGCACCTTCACGGCCGGCGGCCTGAAGGAGCACTGCGAGGACGGCAAGCTCATCATCGACCAGGAAGGCAAGCAGAAGAAGTTCATCGACACCGTTGAGCAGATCACCTTCTCCGGCGAGTATGCCAACAAGGTCGGCCAGCCCGTTATGTACATCACAGAGCGCGCGGTCTTCAAGCTTGAAAAGGACGGCATCCATCTCCTCGAAGTCGCTCCCGGCATTGACCTGCAGAAACAGGTCCTCGACCTTATGGACTTCGCTCCGATCATCCCTGAGGGCGGCCCGAAGCTTATGGACGAGCGCATCTTCCGCGATGAGCCCATGGGCCTGAAGTAATATATATTCTTTTACTTGCATTTTCTGTCCTGCGGGATAGAATAGTGGTTGGCAGGGATTTATGATTCACCGCGGGTCGCCCGCGGATGAATGATGAACTCCTGCCGGCCGTGATCGATAGTTTATACAGCAACTGAAGCACCGGGATACCGGTTTTTTCCACGGAGGTCTGCAAATGCCTGTTCTGCCTACCATGAATCTCGCTGACACGATCATTATGTTTGTAGGATTCTATTTTCTGATTTCGACGGCGATGATGAAGGTGCACGGCAGGATCAACCGCATGATGGCGCCTAAAAAGTACGACCCCCAGAAGGCGAAGGATCTTCCCGGATTCATTGCCTCCATGTACGTGCCGAATATCGTCATCGGCATCATCACGATGACGGTGGGTGCGGCGCATTATATCCTGGCAGATGTCCTGGGGAAAGAGCAGATCGGTCTGTATATCTATATCGCCTATGTTCTCATCTTTATCGTGTATGCCATCGGCCTGGCCAGGGCGCAGAAAAAATATCTGTCTCCCTATTGAGCCGGCCTGCTGCCCGATGGGTATGTGCATGGCAGGCAGGTCCTGTCTGTCGGGCTGTGACGTCCGGGAGCAGGCAGATACGATGAATGAAGAGAGAAGTAAAGCCGGCAGCGCAGCGGATAATTCCGCTGCGCTGTCTTTTGTTGTGAATCCCCCGTGTTTGTGATACACTGTTTTCCGATATGCTCCTGACAGGGGTTGGGAGTTTGGAAAAAGAAACAGGAGGTTGGATTTTCATGATAAAACTGTATGATGACGGCGTGTTCCTGGTGAAGGGCAGGGAGATCGTGCCCGCAGCGGAGGCGGCCAGGGTAGAGCAGCTGACCGGTAATAAGGCGGATGCGGCAGAAGCAAAAAAGGGGACGATGGCATATTCCATCCTGCAGGCCCACAATACCACGGAGGATATGGATCATCTGAAGATTCGTTTTGATGCCATGGCATCCCACGACATCACTTTCGTCGGGATCATTCAGACGGCCCGTGCCTCGGGGATGGAGGAGTTTCCGCTTCCCTACGTCCTGACAAACTGCCACAACTCCCTGTGCGCGGTCGGCGGCACCATCAACGAGGATGACCACATGTTCGGCCTGTCCGCTGCAAAAAAATACGGCGGGATCTATGTTCCCCCGCACATCGCTGTCATCCACCAGTATATGCGCGAAGCCATGGCCGGCTGCGGGAAAATGATCCTGGGTTCCGACTCCCATACCCGCTACGGGGCCCTTGGCACGATGGCTATCGGCGAAGGCGGCGGGGAACTGGGCAAGCAGCTTCTGAAGGATACCTACGATGTCGCGTATCCGGGTGTCGTTGCGATCTATCTTGACGGGAGTCCGGCACCCTGTGTCGGCCCGCAGGATATCGCCCTGGCGATCATCAGCGCCGTCTTTAAAAACGGATATGTCAAGAACAAGGTCATGGAGTTCGTCGGGCCCGGCGTCTCTTCGATGACCACGGATTACAGGAATGTGGTCGATGTCATGACGACGGAGACGACCTGCCTGTCCTCGATCTGGCGCACGGATGCGGATACGAAGGACTACCTCACGGCACACGGAAGGGGGGAGGAGTATAAAGAGCTGAATCCGGCGGATGTCGCCTGGTATGACGGCTGTGTCTATGTGGACCTCAGTACGATCAGGCCCATGATTGCGCTGCCCTTCCACCCCAGCAATGCCTATGAGATCGATGAACTGAACGCAAACCTCACGGACATCCTGCATGAGGTCGAGGTAGAGGCGGCCAGGATCGCCTCGGGCCGGGCGAACTTTACCCTTCTCGACAAAGTCAGGGACGGGAAGCTCCATGTCCAGCAGGGCATCATCGCCGGCTGTGCGGGCGGCAGCTATACCAACATCGTCGAAGCGGCAAACATGCTCCGCGGCGGCAGCTGCGGCAACGGGGAGTTCTCCCTGGATGTATATCCTTCCTCCCAGCCGGTCTTCCTCGATCTGGCCAGAAAGGGATATGTGGCCGATCTCATGGCGGCAGGCGCGATCGTCAAGACCGCTTTCTGCGGTCCCTGCTTCGGCGCGGGCGATACACCCATGCACAATGGTCTGTCCATCCGTCATACGACCAGGAACTTCCCCAACCGCGAGGGTTCCAAGCCGGGCGACGGGCAGATGGCGGCGGCGGCCCTCATGGACGCCAGGTCCATCGCGGCGACGGCGGCCAACGGCGGTGTTCTGACTTCCGCGGCGGAGTATGACTGCTGGGGCAATGTCCCGGATTACCACTATGACGATACCGTCTACAGGGTCCGTGTCTATCAGGGCTTCGGAAAGGCGGAGCCGCAGACAGAGCTCTTTGACGGGCCCAATATCAAGCCCTGGCCGGAGATGGAACCCCTGGCGGACAATATCCTGCTCAAGGTCTGTTCGAAGATCCTGGACGAAGTGACTACGACCGACGAGCTGATCCCTTCGGGCGAGACTTCCTCCTATCGGTCCAATCCGCTGGGCCTCGCGGAGTTCACCCTGTCCAGGCGCGATCCGGAATATGTCAGCAGGTCCAAAGAGGTGGACCAGACCGAGCGCTGCCGCGCTGCCGGAGGCGATGCGGCGCAGAAGGACCCTGCACTGACCGGTGTCTACAGCGTGATCCGCACGATTCCCGGTTCGGAAGCTGTCGACCTGCAGCAGATCGAGATCGGCTCCATGGTCTATGCCAACAAGCCCGGCGACGGCAGTGCCCGCGAGCAGGCGGCTTCCTGCCAGCGCGTGCTCGGCGGCCTCGCCAATATCACGCAGGAGTATGCCACCAAGCGGTACCGCTCCAATGTCATGAACTGGGGTATGATCCCCTTCCATCTCAAGGGAGCGCCGGATGCCTTCGAAGTCGGCGATTACATTTATGTCCCCGGGATCCGCAAGGCCCTTGACGGAGACCTCTCGGACGTCAAAGGGTATGTCATCAGAGACGGGAAGGCCGTGCAGATCGACCTCTATATCCAGGAGATGACTGAGAACGAGCGTGAGATCGTCAAGGCAGGTTCCCTGATCAATTTCAACAGGAACCGCAGCAGGGCGTAATGAAGAAGAAAAGACAGCCGGTCACCAGTATACAGTATACGGCGCCCAATGCCTGATCTGTGCAGAGGGCGCAGACCGGACTATTCGTGAATAAAAAACGCATTGTCCCACCGGGAAGGGGGGCAATGCGTTTTTTCCTTCATCAGAAGTTCCTTCCGGATCCGGAATGTGTGCTTCCGGAGGATCCGGAATAGGATCCGGAATAGGAGGAAGAGCCGCCGGAGGAGGAACCCCTGTCGGAATGATCCTCTTTTGGCGGCGGCGAATAGATCCTGTTGACCCTGGAGTCGAGGAAGGTGTCCCGGACCTTTTTGATCTTCAGACTGCCGGGCTCGACATAGGAGTCTGCATTTACCTTCATCTGCGGGGTGGCCATCCCCACTTTCGCGCGGCCTAAAGAGATGCCGCCGAAGACGAGGCCGGCCAGAAGCTCCAGGATCGTGGTAAATTCCCAGGAAGCAGAGGAGCGCGGGGCGCGGCCGGTGCGGAGCATGTGGTCTGTCTGGGAGAGCCACTGGCCTGCGGCCTGATAATACTGTCCCGGGAGGAGCAGGGAATCGCAGCGGCTTTCCAGCCGTCTCTGATTGACCTGCGTCAGTTTCTTTACCGGACTGCCGTAAGCGGATACGACTTCTCCGCCCTCGTAGTTCGGCCGCTTGAAGATCGTGAGTTGGATGCCGTCATAGTTTTCTCCCAGACCGTATCCATGTGTGATATAGAAGCGGTCCGCATAAGTGCTGCGGTCCAGGAGGCCTTCGTTAAGGGCTGTGTGGATCACGACATCGAAGCCGTATTTTTCTGAGATCGAGGAGGCCTGTGCGCAGAGCTGCCCTATCTCTTCGCCGGTGAAGAGACCTGCATCGTCCACGATGCGCGGTGCGTCCGCGTCGTGGAAACGCTCGAAGCTATTCTCTTCGATGAGGGCCCAGGCTTCATTGTAGGGGGATCCTGTCACATATATACGCCGGAAGTTCTCGATCCAGTCGCTGACACCGGGACCGTACTCGCCCGCACGCATGTATTCATAGAGCAGATCGTCTATCTGGTTTGCGACCGTCTCCGTGTACAGACCCATGGTTTCGGGACCTGTGCAGCAGCACCACCAGCCGCGGTCCTGAGGATCCATACAGACCATGAGGCAGACGCCCTCGCGGTCTTCGCCGATGCCGTATCCGTTGAAATCGTAGAAATCGGCGGCATAGACAGAGCGGGAGAGGCCGTAGGTCGAGACATCCGTGAAGATCACTATATCCTTTCCCAGCTCGCTGCGGATCTCAGAGAGCCTCGCCTCCATCTGTGCCTCTTCCCGGTCGGAAAAGAGGTCTGCCACATCGACGACGCGGGGGGCGCTCTCATCATGATAGAAAGGAAAGCCGGCGGGATCTTTCGGATACCAGGCGGGCATGTCCGCGCCCTCGCCGACGCGGAGGTCTGCGTCCGGTACCTGTCCGTCCGGCAGCATCCTGCCCTCGCCGCTCCCTGCAGAGGAGCCTGTTTCTCCGGTTCCGGCGTCGACGGATTTGATCGTCTGGAGATCACCGGGCTGCAGGTCTTTGGAGCTGCGGTCTGTCCCGGCCTCTGTATCCGTCTGTCTGGTTTCGCTGCCTTCCGTTCCGGTCACCGCTGCCGATGCGGCTGCAGGATCCTCTGCATCGCCCCCGCCTGCAGCTGCTCCGGCTTCCCCGGCTGCTGCGGCTGCAGGATCAGCGGTATCACTGTCGCCGCTTCCCCGCAGGTAATTGGACAGGTGGCGGGCAGTGGCGTACATGGGACCGAAATGGCCGTACTCCTCTTCGAATTTTCCCACGGATCCGGCCACAAACTCCAGATAGCTCTCCGGGATCAGGGACTGCGCCTGCCCGAATGCTTTTATGAGCACTTCGCCGGTCTCTGTGTCCCAGACCATCTGGAACCCGTCGCGGCCGCTTCCGTAGCCAAAGCCGCAGTCCATGTAGTACCCCTCGGCCACCTCAGCCAGGCTGGCTCCTTCGTGATCCGAAGATTTGACGGCGAGGAGGGACAGGTCCGCCTTCCAGGCCTGCATAAACTCCAGGCAGGTGTTGTCAAGGCTTTCGACTTCTGCCTCGGAGAGGCCGCCTGTCGTATCCACGGCGCGGTAATACTCCTCGGTCCAGAGGCGGCCGGCACTGTCCTCCGCCTCCTCTTCCTGTGTATGTACAGAAGTCTCATTCTCTTCCTGTGCCCGGGCGGCCATTCCCTCCTCTTGCGCCAGAGCCTGTGCGGATACAGAGAAGAGAGGGAAGACAGGCAGGGAGGCCATAGTCAGGAACAGGACAGGCAGAAGAGGCAGCAGACCCTTTGGCAGGCACGTTTTTCCGGCGCTTGCAGCATATGTATGTATCGCTGTTTTTATATTTTCCATAGCTGGAAGGAAATGTTTTCTCTTTTTCATCACAAAGATCCTCCGATCCGGGGCGGAGCACGGTGACGCCTTCGTATTTCATGCCGTCAGATTTCCAGGTGCCCGGTCCTTACATACCGAGCATATACTTTGCAACGGAATAAGCGATCAGGGCGCCGGAGACGAGGCCGAAGCGCTTCAGGAAGTAGAGCATGCTCACGCTGCTGTCCGTAGGCAGGTCGCCGACGACCTTGCCGGTCTGTCCGTTCACAGCGAAGTGGTAATTTTTCCCTGCGTGGGAGATGTCGAACATGTAGACCGGGAAGAGGATATACTTTGCGTCCATTCTGGCCTTGAGTCTGCCGCCCCGGCTGGTCACCGAACTGTATCCGGCGGCAGCCCGGGTATTTACGAGCCCGTAGGCAGTGTTTTTCATGCGCTTTTCGGCGCGTTCTGCGATCTCGCCTTTTTTCTGGTCAAAGCGGTCAGCTGTGAAGCCTGCCAGATAGCGCATGTCAAATTCCTTTGTCTCGCCGGAGTCGAAGGGCTCCAGGGAGTCCATGAGACGGTCATCCACCTTGCCGCTGGCGTCGACAGGGAGGTCTTTAAAGGAGAGCGCAGCTTCGCGAACCAGGTTGTAATAGTCTGTCTTCGTGATAATGTAATCGCCGCTGCGGGTGGAGGAAGTGGTCTGGGCGTCATAAGTGAGGGTGCCGTACAGGTCCCCGTTAAATACCCAGAAGGGGACATAGACGCCTGTGACCTTTCCCATCGTCGCCTCGCTGAAAAAGTGACGGGGAAGAAGCTTTTTTCCTTTATAAAAGCGGTTGACGGCAGAGGGAAGATCCTTTGCCCGGATCCTGAAGGGAATGATCCCGTCAGGCCGGAGCTTTCCGGAGACCTTCTCTGTCAGGACAATATTGTTGCTGCAGTAGGGGCAGGTGAGCGCGACCTGTTCCGCAGGGGCGATGACCTCCGCGCCACAGGAGACGCAGTTATAGATGGGCAGGTCCATGGCATTGGGATCCGTCACCAGGTCTGTCATATTCGCGAAATCGAATCCCTCCAGGGAGTCATCTTCGGGGGCGCTTTCTTCTTTTGAACCGGATGCGGTCTCCGGTTTTTCCTTCAGCTCTGTGACTGTGCCGCAGTAATCACACACCAGTTTTCCGGCCGCCGGGTCAAAACGAAGCGGCGCACCGCAGGCGGGACATTTCTGTTCTGCAATCTGGCTCATGCTTTTTTCTCCTTTCTCAGAAGGGATCACGGCAGCCGCTGTCTGATGGCTGCACACGATTTTATTATACCATGTGCGATGTTCGTGAAACAATAACGTCACTTGTAACGGACTCCATGTTGTCGTATAATTTTTTTCAGCATTTCGAGAAAGAGAGCAACGGAAAGTATGTATGCAGGGAGGAAGACAGATCTGCAGGAAGTGAAAAAAAGCATGGAGGAAAGCCTCCGGCTGCAGAAGGAAGCCGCAGGCCTGCAGGAAGCGATGGAGCAGGCGCTGGCCGTACAGGTACCTGTAGTCCGGCAGGACCGGGGCGGACTGCGGGGGCAGGAGGATCCACACGGGCTGCACGGGCCGCAGACCGGGATGCTGCTGCTGAAGGTCCGCGTTTTTTTGAAGACGATGCGGGAACTGGAGCAGAAGAGTATCCTTCTCGGGGAAAAGATGGAAGCCCTGCAGGAAGTACTGCGCCGCACGGAGGGCTCCGTGAGGGCGGTCTCTGAAGGGCTGCAGAGTTCTGCCGGGGACGGGGCTGTCCCTGAAAAGCTCCACAGGTCTGCTGCCGGCAGAGTCGGTTCCGATAGGCTCCGGAGCCTTTCTGTCAGCAGGGCGCTTGTGCTGCAGCTGCAGGCGGAGGCGGGAACCCTCGCGGCGGCGTATGCGGAACTGGAGAGCGCCCTTGCGGAGGCCGGGAGGGCGGCAGACCAGGCTGCGCAGATACGACTGTCAAAGGCAGCTGCCGGGGTGAAGGAGACGATCGAAAAGGCCCGAAGAACCGGCGGATATTGAGTATCCGGAAGTTTGCCGGGGCCTGCGGGCAGGATCCGGGACTTGCGGGCGGGTCTTAAAAGACAGCAATTGACAAAGAGAAGGAGCGTGAGACCGGTGAAGAAACTCAGGAATATAGCGGCAGTCGGGCTGACACTGATCGCGGCTTTTGCAAGGATATGGGTCGAGCAGCACAGGCAGGCGATCATTATAGAAAAGGGTGTGAGCGGGTTTCGCAGCCAGGCGGCGACGCTGACGACCATACTGGTATTTATGGCAGTCCTGACGCTGCTGATCTTTATCCTGGAAGCGGTTCGGGATTCCGCACAGAAAAAGAAGGAGGAGCCGCATACCGGGGACAGGCTTTCCAGAGAGGCGAGGAATGCAGGCAGAAAGGCGCGGGCGACCCTCTCTGTGCAGGGGACGCTGGATCCTGAAAAGATCCGGGAACTCCTCCTGCAGCAGGCGGAGGGAGAGTGGCACAGGTACCGCGGGAATATCAGCCTCTGTGTCGGTGTCATGGACCAGATGACCGAGTGCCTGGACAGGCTCGATACCCTGCTCTCCATGAACGGGGCGGAGACCCTGCGTGATACGGAGGATGTGCTCCGGCAGGTCCAGCAGTATATCTGCCGCAATATGCGAAAGGTCATCAACTACCTGTCTGCCGTGGATGTGGACAGCCCGGAGGCGGAGGAAGGCATCCGGCAGCGTTTTACCGAATGCATCAGCGACAGCAGCAAAAAACTGGACAAGGTGAATGAATTCCTCATCTCCCTGAGTGATTTTCTGAACAGTCAGGGGGATGACACGAGCTCTCTGGATATGCTGGACATCTACAGGGACACGATCCTGGAGTCGATCCACGGCAGTTCGGCCATGCCCGGATAAAGCTGTGGAAAAGCAGGCACCTGCTGTTTTGCGAACAGGGAAAAGGAGGATGAGATTTTATGAAAAAGGATTCGTGGACGGGCCGCTGCGCAGCGCTGGTGATGACACTGGTGCTGGCTCTGTGTATGCTTTCCGGCTGCGGCGGGAGCGGTCCCGCCGGTATCGGCTCTTCGGAAAGCGGGAAGTCCGGCGGCAGGAAGCTGAGCTATGAGGATGCGCAGACGGAACTGGACGCCCTTCTGACCAGAGTACACCAGTATGAGGTCGAGAGTCCCGAGATGGACATCTATTCCGACGAAGTCACAGTCGCGGATACGCTCGCGGATATTGATACGTTTCCAATCACGGTGCAGGGCTCCGGGGAGATCGACCTGGAGATCGCGGCTCCCTCGGAGTTCACGGGCAGTCAGCCGGACGACTGGCTCAATGTCGTCGCGCAGCGGTTTAATCAGTCCGGCGCCGAGGTGGACGGAAAGCGTGTTTCCGTGACAGTCCGGAAGATGGCTTCCGGAGAGGTCGTCACCTACATGACCGGCGGTGGTTACAAACCGGATCTCTATATTCCCAGCAGTTATGCGCTCGGCGAGATGCTGCGTGCCGGCGGGATCGGGGTCGTGGAGCTCGCCGACCGTGTCGCGGGCAATACGGCGGGCATGCTGATCAAAAAGGATGTCTACGATACGTTTACGGAAAAATACGGAGACGCGACGGTCGGGAGCGTGCTGGAGGCGACCCTGGCCGGAGACCTGACTTTCGCCTACACGAACCCCTATACATCCGCGACCGGGCTCAATATCCTGACGACAATGCTGCACAGCTTTGACGCGGCGGATCCTCTCTCCGACAGGGCGAGCGAAAAGCTCCTGGAGTATCAGAAACAGTCCCCGCCTGTCGCCTACACGACCGGTGTTCTCCGGAACCAGGCAGCCAAGGGCATCATCAACGCTATGGTCATGGAGGAACAGGCCTACATCAATCAGCCGGAGCTCAAGAGCTACGTATACATTCCTGCGGGCATCCGGCACGACCATCCGGTCTATACTTTTGACTATGTGAGCAAACAGAAACAGGAGGCGGCGAAGCTGTTCACGCAGTTCTGTCTCTCCGAGGACAGCCAGAAGCTGGCAACAGACAAGGGCTTCAACCGCAGAGATGAATATGAGAGCGAGGATCCCGGGCTGGACGGCGCCGGCTATCTGGCAGCGCAGCGCGTCTGGAAGCAGAACAAAAACGGAGGCAAGCCTATCATTGCGGTGTTTGTCGCCGATACTTCCGGCAGCATGGAGGGAAGTCCCCTGCGGTCGCTCAAGGAATCACTGGTCAGTTCCTCCAGTTACATCAGTGAGGACAACTATGTGGGCCTTGTGAGCTACTCGGACGATGTCACCGTCAATCTGCCGATCGACCGGTTTGACGCAAAGCAGCGGGCCTATTTCTCCGGAGAGGTAAAGGCACTCACCGCCAGGGGCAGTACCGCCACCTATGACGCTGTCCTGGTCGCCTCCCGGATGATCCTGGATAAGAAGCAGGAAGTCCCGGATGCCAAAATGATGCTCTTTGTCCTGAGCGACGGCGAGCAGAATGAAGGCTATGACCTCGCCAGGATCACCCCGGTCGTGGAGGGCCTGGGGATCCCCGTCTATACGATCGGCTACAACCTCTCCGATACCAGTGAGCTGGAGGAGCTCTCCGGGATCAATGAGGCGGCGAACATCAAGGCCAATACGGATGACGTCGTAAACCACCTGCGCAACCTCTTCTCCGTGGAGATGTAGGATCGGCCATCAGGATCAGGCGGCGATACAAATACAGCTGCCTCTTCTTTGCGGATATGCAGGGCAGACCGGCACAGGAGATCCATTTTCACAAATAAGGACCCGGGATTCTTCCCGGGTCCTTTTCACAGTGCCGGCATTTTTCTGCGCCGGTATTTACAGTGCCGCCATTTACAGCGTCTCATCGGGGCGCTGCCATGAACTGCGCTGCGACCTGCAGAGCATGGATCGCGGCAGAGCGTCGTGGCAGTGAAACTGTCTCCGTCAGAGCTTTAAACAGGTTCTGCGGACTGTCTCCTTAGCCTTACAGGTCCAGGCCGTCTGCCCAGACCTTGAGGTCCTTTGCGGAAAAGCTGCCGCCGACGCGCTTGCCGACGGAGACTTTGGCCTTGCGGTGGAGCAGATCGTTGATCCTGTCGCCGGTGAAGCCGATCCCGCTGCCGCCGCTGGTGCAGAAGGGGATGATGATCTTTCCGGCAAAATCATAGGATTCGAGAAAGGTGTCCACGATGCTGGGTTCGCGGCCCCACCAGATCGGGAATCCCACAAAGATAGTGTGGTACTGTGCCATATTTTCGACAGCGTTCGCGATCGCAGGCCTGCAGCCGAGATCATTCATCTCCAGGGTGCTGCGGGATTTTTTGTCATTCCAGTCGAGATCGGCAGCTGTATAAGCCTGCGCGGGGATGATCTCATACAGGTCTGCTCCCTCTGCTTCGGCAAGCTCCTTTGCTGTTTTTGCTGTTGTGCCCGTTGCGGAGAAATAAGCTACGAGAATGTCTGACATCTGAAATCCTCCTTCTTTGTGATTTTTCAAATGAATGTTTTAAGTGCTTTTTTTAAAAGGTGTTTTTAAAAAAGATAATACATATGAAACAGAACTTTCATTCATGCTGGAATAATGATACCATAAGCAGGGCCTGCATGCCAGTGCAGGGGCAGAGATATCTGCAATGGGTTTTAATGCTTCCGGAAGGAGAATCTTTTTACATGAAAAATCAGTCCGACCTGCGCGCCCATCTGCGCGCGATTGATCACAGGGGGTATCCGGCCTACAAAGAACTGCGGGGCAGCTATTCCTTCGGGGAGTATACGCTCCATATAGATCATGTGCAGGGCGACCCCTTTGCGGCGCCTTCCTCCGTCAGTATCGGGATCAGGCCGACGCAGGCTGCCTTTCCTGCGGCTTTTCTGGAATCCGCGCACCGGCGCACAGCGCTGGAGGATCATCTGCTTCGTCTGTTCGGGATTGAGGCGGAAAAATACAGCAAAAAAGCGAGGGGGTCAGGTAAGAGCGGCCTGATCGGCGTGAGCCGGCCCGGGCAGGAGGTGATCCCGCGCAGCGCCTGTCAGATCGATGGGAGCGGAGAGGTCACCTTCCGACTGGAGATAGGATTTCCGGCAAACGGGCGCACGATCAATGCGGGGGAGCTGGAGAAGATCCTCTTTGAGTTTGTGCCTGCCTGCGTGCGAAATGCCCTGTATTACCGCAGCCTGGACCAAAGGAAACTGAAGCTTGCGATCGATCTGGCGGATGATCAGGCCCGGATCCGCGGGGAACTGGACCGGCTGGGGCTGTGCGCCTTTGTGGCGGACGGAGCAGTGCTCCCCCGGGCGAGTGGCGTTTCGGACCTGCCTATGCGGGATGCTGTCCCCTTCTGCTCGCCGGAGAGTCTGCGGGTGGAGCTGGACCTTCCGCATGCGGGGAAGATGACAGGGATGGGCATCCGGCGGGGCATCACCCTGATCGCCGGCGGCGGTTACCACGGCAAATCCACGCTTCTGCAGGCGCTGGAGCGCGGCGTATACAACCATATTGCCGGGGACGGCAGAGAGTACGTCATCACGGATGACACGGCTATGAAGATCAGGGCAGAGGACGGCCGCAGTATCGTCTGCGATGACATCAGCCTCTTCATCTCCAACCTGCCCGACGGCAAAGACACGGTCCGGTTCAGCTCGGAGAACGCGAGCGGCAGTACCTCCCAGGCGGCTGCGGTCGTGGAGGCGGCGGAGGCGGGAGCAAAAGTGCTTTTGATCGATGAGGATACCAGCGCGACCAATTTTATGGTGCGCGACGCCCTCATGCAGGCGGTGATCGCCCCGGACAAGGAGCCGATCACGCCTTTTATCGACCGCGCCAGGCTCCTGTATGAAAAAAACGGGATCAGCACGATCCTGGCGCTGGGGTCCAGCGGGGCCTGGTTCGTCCCCGCCGACTGCATCCTGCAGATGGATGAGTACCGCCCGCTGGATATCACGGCCCGGGCCAGGGCAGCGGCTGAGGCATTTTTTCCCGCTGCTGCACAGGGAAAAGAAGAAATTAAGGACGGAGGAAAGCTCCTGCCCCGCCGTGTCCTTCTGGCGGACCGCCTGTTTTCGTCTGACCGCATCAAGATAAAGACGACGGGGCGCGATGGATTTCTGATCGACCGAAGGATGGTCGACCTGCGCTATGTAGAGCAGCTGATCGACCCGGAACAGAGTGCATGCCTGGCCCAGTGCCTTCTGTACGCCGGGAGGCATCTGATGGACGGCAGATGCACGCTGGAGGAGATCGCGGATCGTCTGGCAGGTCTCCTCTTGGAAAAGGGACCCGGCGCTGTGGCAGAGGGAAGCTATGTCCGCATGGGATATGCTTCTCCCCGCAAGGCGGAGATCTGTGCCATGCTCAGCCGCTTCCGCGGACTGCGGGTGCGGTGACAGCGAACTCCTTACAAAACCATAACAGAAACCATAACAGGAATAAGGATCGGCACTCCCATGGACACACTGCCTTGACCGGGATTCCGGTTCGGGCTACAATGTGAGATAAAAAAACAGCAGTGAAACTTAGCAGAGGAGGAAACTTTCAATATGGGTGAGGAAAAAAAGATCATGCTCTCGGGCATTCAGCCGAGCGGGGATCTGCATCTGGGAAATTATCTGGGTGCGATCAAAAACTGGGCGGACCGGGTCAATGAGTATGAGTGCTATTATTTTATGGCGGATATGCACACGATCACGGTCCGGCAGGATCCGAAGGAGCTGCGCCGCCGGTCGCTGGAAATGCTGGCGATCTATATCGCCTGCGGCCTGGATCCGGAAAAAAACACACTGTTCCTGCAGTCCCATGTTCCTGCACATGCGCAGCTGGGCTGGGTGCTCGACTGCTACACCATGTTCGGGGAACTCACCCGCATGACCCAGTTCAAGGACAAGTCGGAAAAGCACAAGGACAATATCAATGCCGGCCTGTTCACCTATCCTTCTCTCATGGCGGCGGACATCCTGCTCTATCAGCCCCACTACGTACCGGTCGGAGAGGACCAGAAGCAGCATGTGGAGCTCTGCAGAAATATCGCCAACCGCTTCAACAATATCTACGGGGAAGTCTTCCGGGTGCCGGAGCCCTTCATCAGTAAGGTCGGCGCCCGCATCTATGGACTGACGACGCCGGACTCGAAGATGTCCAAGTCGATCCCCCAGGGATGCGTCTTCCTGATGGATGAACCCAATGTCATCATGAAGAAATTCAAGCGCGCGATCACGGATTCCGATACGGAGAACTGTGTGCGCTACGACAGGGAGAACAAGCCCGGCGTCGCGAACCTGATGAACATCTATTCCACGATCACCGGAAAGAGCTTCGAGGAGATCGAGCGGGAGTTCGAGGGCAAGGGATACGGGGTCTTCAAGCCTGCTGTGGGCGAAGCTGTCGTAGATACCCTCAATCCGATCCGGGAGGAGGCGAAGCGCCTGATCGCGGACAAGGCCTATCTCGATTCCATTTACCGTGAAGGTGCCGAGAAAGCGTCCCGGATCGCCAATAAGACACTTCGCAAGGTCTACAAAAAGATCGGATTCTATCAGTTCAAATAGTTCCACTCGGGTTTTTCGCGAAAAAGCCGCGAAAAACACCTCGAGGCTTCAGGTGGGTCTGTACTGTAACAATAGTTCATCAGGGGGAGAGTTTCATGAATTTTCTGGAAGAAAGAATCAGCAGGGACGGACAGGTCAGAGAAGGAGATATCCTGAAGGTGGACAGTTTTCTGAACCACCAGCTGGATATTGCGCTCCTCGAGCAGATCGGAGAAGCGTTTTATGCGCATTTCCGGGAGAAGAAGATCACGAGGGTCCTGACCGTGGAGTCGTCCGGCATCGCAGTCGCCTTCCCTGTCGCGCGTATGTTCGGAGTCCCGGTCGTATTCGCCAAAAAGGCGCGCAGTATGAACCTGGACGGGGATCTTTACACGTCGATCGTGCACTCCTACACATACAATGTCGACAATGTGGTCACGCTCTCCAGGCAGTATCTGCACGGGGACGATAACGTGCTGATCGTGGATGATTTCATGGCAAACGGCAAGGCCGTGCAGGGCCTTCTGGATATCTGCGGCCAGGCGGGTGCCAGCGTCGCCGGCATCGGCATTGCGATCGAAAAAGGCTTCCAGAACGGGGGCAGGCTCCTGCGGGAAGCAGGCTACGACCTCTACAGCCTGGCGATCGTGGACAAAATGGAGGACGACGGCACGATTGTCTTTCGTCCGCACGCCTGAAGTCCAACAGGCCGGACCAGGAAGGCGCCTGCTGCGAAAAGCAGGAAGCGGGATCGGCCCCCGGTTGTAATCATCAGGCCCGGACCAGGGACAGGATCGTGGAGACCTGTCCTGTCGTACAGATCATAAAAACAGGGAAGAACGGATGAGCGGGAAAAATGCAGGCGAAGGAAAAACAATGCTGAGCGAAAAAGATCTGGATCTGGTGACAGGCGGTACCCTGACAGCGGAGGAGGAAGAGTATATTGCCAAGTGGGCCGGGCTCTATCGCAACAGCCTGTACTATACACAGGCGCAGACTGTCCAGTCGATGCAGAAGCTTCTGGAGGATGAGGAATTCCGGAAAAAATGTCCAAACGCGACGCTGGAGGATATGGAGAAAGTGATCTCCAGGGTCTTCATGCCGGAAAGGTTTTCTTTCTGATTATTGTCAGCGTGGTTCGGATGAAAAACGGAAGGGATAAGAGATAAGGTAATTATTCAGCACCCCCAAATTGCAGGTGCTATGCACCTGGCATCCAGGGCTGACAGAGGCGCTACGTGCTGAACAGATACGTAATAAGGAAAAATACAGGGGCTGTCGCACGGAAATATGGCGTGGCAGCCCCTTTTTTCAGGTGTCCGGCAGGAAGCCTTTTATCTCGAACCGGTCCTGCCGCAGGCGGATCGAGATCTCCCCCTGCAGGTCTGTCCGGTAGATGCAGTCTGCGCTGACTGTCTTTGCGAGCCTGTCCAGAAGTTCCGGATGCGGGTGGCCGTAGAGGTTGTTCCTGCCTGCGGAGATCACGACAAGGTCCGGAGCAGCCAGATCCAGGAGATCCTCTCCAGTCGCGTATTTTGAACCGTGGTGGGCCGCTTTGAGCAGGGTGAGATCCCGTATCTCCCGGTCGGTATAGGGGACTTTTCCGGCTGTCTCCCGCAGATAGTCCAGAAGGTCATTCTCCCCCTGTCCCTCCAGGTCGCCGGTCAAAAGCGCGGAAAAGGAGCGGTACTGCAGGAGGAGGGTGGTGGAGTATTCATTTGCGCTTTCATAAAATGCTCCGGGGGCGGGGTGCAGACAGTCCAGTGTCAGGCTGTCGGCGCGCAGCCGCATGCCGCGGCTGATATAGGAGACAGGGACTTGTGTCTGCAAAGCCAGTTCCTCGATCTTTCTGTAATTCTCCCCTTTGGAGGCTTCCGCGATCTGTGGAAGATAGATGTGTCCGATCGTGAGCGCCGGTTTTCCTGCCGCGGCACTTTCCAGAAGCTCCAGAAGGCCGCTGCAGTGGTCGATGTCCTCATGGGTCAGGATGACCCCGTCCAGATACCCTGTTCCTCTGCTGTGCAGAAAGGGAAGAAGCGTGTATTTTGCCAGCTCGTTTTTGGAGGAGCTTCCCCCGTCGATCAGATAGTGCCTTCCCTCACAGGTGATATAGATCCCGTCCCCCTGCCCCACGTAGAGGACGTCCATCTCAAAGGCAGGCGGGCGTCGGAAAGTCAGGACCAGCACGGCGGCTGTGATCCACATTAAGGCGCAAAGGGCGCCGGCATTTCTGCGCTGGCGGTTGTCCATGCTCTGCAGCAGGTGCATTGTCGGCGGCATTTCCAGCTTCCTGCGGACGTGCGGCATCTGCAGGCAGGCGGAAACTGCTGCCAGGGACAGGAGCATGGCGTAAAAGACCAGGGTCTGCAGGCCGCCGGGTCTTCCGGGGACGATCCTGCTTACGGGAAGCTTTTCCACAGACTCCGCCAGAATTCTGTACAGATCCAGGATCCATTCCGCCGGGAGGGCGGCGATGCCTGTGATGATCCCGGCTGCAGGAAAAAGGAGGCCGATCAGGACAGCTGCGGCGGCACTGATCATCAGCGCCGGCATAAGCGGGAGGATGATCAGGTTCAGAAGGAGCGACCAGACCGGAAAAGTACCGTAAGCCCATAAATATACCGGCAGGGTGCCGAGAGGGATCGCGAGGGCTTTGAGGCATTTCCCCGGAAGGCCTCCCGGCAGTGCTGGCAGCAGGACCCCCATGGAAAACACAGCCGCAAAGGAAAACTGAAAACCCGTGTGAAACAGGTACAGGGGCTGGTCGAGCAGAAGCAGAAAGGCGGCGGTCCCGGCGGCTGTCGGCAGGTCGTAGGTCCTGCCGATCACGCCTGCGGTGATATACAGGGAGAGCATAATAAATGCACGGAAGGAGGAGGTGCCCGGGCCGGTCATTTTTCCAAACAGGAAGACAAACAGGAGCGCAAAGGCCGCCCGGGCAGGGAGAGGGATCTCTTTTTGCAGGATCCTGATCCTGCCGGACAGGGCGAAGAGTCCCATTCCGATCAGGGACAGATGCAGCCCGCTGATGCTCAGGATATGGATGATGCCTGCCCCCTGATACAGCTCCTTTGTCTCCTCCTCCAACATCCCCTTTTCCCCTGTGAGCACTGCCTTTACAATGGGACCGTTTTCCGGGGAAAAGCATCTGTCGACGCCCGCGGATATCTTTTTGCGGATATGATAGAGCAGGCTGTCCAGGCGGGCTGCCTGCCCGCCGGCAGCGAGGATCTCTGCGTCGCGAAGGGACCAGGATATGCGCTGGATATGATAATACATGCGCGCGTCGAATTCGCCCTCGTTCATGGCCCTTTGAAAAGGCGTAACTTTTCCGCGGACCCGCACCCGGGCGCCCGGATCGATGCGCGGCTCCCGGTCCATGATACAGAGCACGCGTTCCCTGCGCCCGGGAGCCGGGAGGGGAGTCTCTGCCGCCTCCTCGACAAAAACCCGGGACAGCAGCACCTGCCATACAGTCCTGTCCCCCTCCAGCTTCTGCTCCGTCCGGCAGACAGTGCCGGTCAGCGTCGCTGTACTGCCCCTGCAGGGCTCATAATCAGGCAGGGACACCGGGAAAAGCATCAGGGTGATCCATATAGCGGCTGTCATGCAGACGAGGACGGCCAGTAGGGGTCTGCGCACAAAAAAACAGCCTCCCCCGCTCCGGAAAGCTGTGCCGAAAACCCTGCCGGTCTTTTTTTTGTCGATGGACATCACACAGTCACCTCCGTTTCGTGATATGCGAAAAACGTCGGTCTTTTCCTGTGCGGCTGAACTGTATTATAGCATTTTTTCGGTGTATGTGAATGGTGAAAATAAATATGAATGGGGTCTTATCGCTGCCCGGCCGGGGCAGTACGTCTTTCTTTTTTACACAGATGGGAGAAGAGGGCTTTTCCCGCGGCCAGCAAAGCTATATCTATGAACTGATCCGCACGTACCGCATGCGCTTTCCCGAGCTGGAGATCACGGGAGTCTGGGATTTCGGGATGGAGGAAGGGACGCGGTATGAGAGCAGACAGCGCGGCGTTTTCAGAGACTGCAGGGACAATGCGGTCTTCAACAGTGCGACGCTTTCCATCGCCTACAATCACATCCGTGTTTCCAAGATGCCGTCGGACCTGTCTCCCGGGGAACTCGACCGGATCCTGCAGGAATATGAGGTGACTGCAGCACTCTCCAGAATGGCGGCGCGCATGTGGGAGGAGCTTCGAAGTGCAGGGGTCCCGCCGGTACAGATCCGGGAAAGGGTCCGGGAGGAGGCTGCGCAGGTCTGGAAAAGACATTTTCCGGAGGCGGCCGGCATGGAAAAAGGACCTCACAATGCGCTTTCGCTGGAAGACCCCCTGTTTGCGGATGTCCGGGCGATCCGGCAGCTGGAGGAGAGTATGAATATCCGGCGCCTGACGGTACATGAACTGGGACATGCGCTGGCGGACCTGTACGGGGTATTGAAAGACCGGCGGATCCGGAAGCTGTTTGCAGCCTGCCGGGACGGCTTCGAGGACCGGGATGAATTCTGCGCAGAGTGCTTTATGGTGTCGGAACTGACGGACGCGATCCCGCTGGCGAACAGGGTGGCCGCCGTTTACCGGGAGCGGGCAGGCGTACAGGAGAAATGACAGGATCTGCGCAGCCGGCCGGGGGCTGCCGGATGTGCATACCGCCACAGTATGTATTAAAAGATGTATAAAAATGCACTGACTGCGGTACACACCCTTTTTTTTGCCGGAAAAAGGCTTGCAGTGCCTGCCGTGACTATTATAAGATAACTTCGATGCGGGTCTTTGCAGACTGCAGCAGACAGTAGAGGCGGTTACTGACTTTTGTGGACGTCAGGGCTGTATAGAACAGGAGGTAGCAGAATGAAGTCACTTGATGATTATATCCGCGTGATCCCCGATTTTCCGGAGCCGGGAGTGCTGTTCCGCGATATTACGACCGTTTTCCAGGATGCCGACGGCATGCAGATCGCGATCGACGAGATGCAGGAGAAGGTTAAGGATCTGGATTTCGATGTGATCGCCGGTGCGGAATCCCGCGGCTTTATCTATGGCGCAGCCATGGCCTATAACCTGCATAAGCCTCTGGTCCTGATCAGAAAGAAGGGCAAACTCCCCTGGAAGACAGAGTCCGTCGACTATGATCTGGAATACGGCAAGGCGACGCTGGAGATCCATGTGGACGCTGTCAAACCCGGGCAGAAGGTCCTTCTGGTGGATGATCTGCTCGCGACCGGCGGGACGGTCAGGGCGGGCGCGCAGCTCATCGAGAAGCTGGGCGGCGAAGTCGCCGGGATCCTGGTCATGATCGAACTCAAGGGCCTCGAGGGCAGAAGCAGACTGCAGGGATACCGCGTGGACAGCGTGATCGCCTACGAGGGGAAGTAAACCGCGCAGCAGGAGTTGTTTTTTTACAGGAAGGAAAGAGGAATAAGATGTATAAATATGCCTGCCTGAATAATATTTCACAGAAAGGACTTGATAAGTTCTCAGACATTTATGAGGTGACAGAGGATCTGCAGGAGGCGAACGGCATTCTCGTTCGAAGCGCCTCCATGCACGGAATGGATTTTTCCGATGATCTGCTCGCGATCGCGCGCGCGGGCGCCGGCGTGAACAATATCCCGATCGAGGACCTTGCAAAAAAGGGAATCGTCGTCTTCAACACCCCCGGGGCCAATGCAAACGGCGTCAAGGAGCTGGTCTTCGCCGGCATGCTGCTGGCTTCCCGCGACATCGTCGAGGGCGTCGACTGGGTGCGCGCAAACTGGAACAATGAGGACATCGCGAAGATCGCCGAAAAAGAGAAAAAGCGCTTTGCCGGCACGGAGCTCCAGGGCAAGAAGATCGGGATCATCGGTCTGGGTGCGATCGGTGTCCAGGTCGCAAATACTGCTGTGAACCTGGGTATGCAGGTCTATGGCTATGACCCCTATGTCTCCGTGGATTCCGCCTGGCACCTTTCCAGCCGCATCACGCATGTCATGCGGATCGAAGACATCTATGATGTCTGCGACTATATCACGATCCATGTGCCGGCCCTTCCCTCCACAAAGGGTATGATCGACGAGCATGCGATCGCCCTGATGAAGACGGGCGTCATCCTGATCAATATGGCGCGTGACTCCCTGGTCGATGAGGAGGCTGTCGTGCTCGCCCTGCGCGCCGGCAAGATCCGCCGCTACGTCTCGGATTTCCCGAATTCCACGGTAGCGGGCCGCCGCGGCTGCATCACCATCCCTCATCTGGGCGCTTCCACGGAAGAAGCCGAGGACAACTGCGCAGTCATGGCCGTGGAGGAGATCTCCGATTATCTCGAGAACGGAAATATCAAAAACAGCGTGAATTACCCCAACTGCGACCTGGGTACCTGTGAGACGGGCAACCGCATCAGCGTCTTCCACGAGAACAAGGCGAACATGATCACGAAGCTTACCAGCATCATCGGAAGCTCTGAGACCAATATCGCCAGCATGACGAGCAAATCCAGAGGAGAAGTAGAATATACCATGTTCGATCTCGACAGCGCTCCCGCTGCAGCGCTTCTCGAAGAGATCCGCAATATCCCCGGCGTCTTCCGCGTCCGCGAGATCTGCAGGGCGGAATGATCGATCCGGGCCGGGAAGGCCGGTAAAGCGTTTGTCCGGGCCCTGCCGGGGCATGGGCAGGAACCTGCCGGCGGAACCTGATCCTCCGGTGCATGGAAAGGGACCTGACACCGGGAACCTGATCCTCCGGTGCATGGAAAGAAGCCCGACATCGGGAACCTGATCCTCCGGCGCATGGAAAGAAGCCCGACACCGGGAACCTGATCCTTTGCCATCAGAGAACGAAAACAGAAAAAAGGCTGTATGATCATCTGTACGATCATAAAGAGGCTGTACTGTGCCGGAGATTCCGGCGCATGTGCAGCCTCTTTTTTTTCTTCGTCTCAAGCATGCCGGATGTGCCAGGCTGCGGATTCCACGTTTTTGGCAAAAAAGAATTTATCCAGCTCCCGGCGGTCCAGAAACCCTTCAGCGACCATCTTATCCAGCATGGCGGCAAGGGGGTCATAGAAGCCCTCGATATTCAGGATGACGAGAGGTTTTGTGATATGCCCGAGTTTTTTCAAAGACATGACCTCCGCAAGTTCCTCCAGGGTACCGGTGCCTCCGGGAAAAGCGATGAAGGCATCCCCCAGTTCGATCATCTTTGCGCGGCGCTCATTCATGGTTTCCGTGACGATCAGCTGCGTGATGCCTTCGTGCTGCAGCTCATCCTCGATAAAAAAGGACGGTTCCACTCCGATCACCTCTCCGCCGGCCTTGAGGCAGGCGTCTGCGAGGACGCCCATCAGGCCGACCCTGCTTCCGCCGTAGATCAGGCGGTTTCCGGTCTTTCCGATCCATGTTCCGAGTGCCTCCGCTTCCTTTTTATACATCTTATCAGTGCTGTTTGAAGCACCCAGATAGACAGTGATATTCATCCGATGATCCTTTCCGGTTTGATTTTATGGTGAAATTGTAATAAGGGCGTGCTAAAATGATAATGATTGTTCAGCAGAATTGACAAACAGTTTATTCTTCATCGCACAATACCCGTGACTTCAGTCGTGGGATACGCGCGCAAAAAAGGAAACTCGCTTCATCGCGCAGGATCCGTGGGGGAGTCCTGCAAAAAACGGTCTTATTATAAACGGTTCTCATGATCTTGGCAATGGCAGGAGGAACTGCCCCATGAACACAATTCTGATCGGCATCGCCGGGGGAAGCGGCAGCGGCAAGACGACACTGGCAGACAGCCTGGTGAGCTTTTTCGGGGAGAATGAAGTGAGCATCCTCCGGCATGACTGCTATTACAGGCGGCACGATGAGCTGACGTATGAAGAGCGGACACATCTGAACTACGACCATCCCGACGCATTCGATACGGAACTTCTGTGCAGGCATATTAAGGAACTCAAGGCGGGCAGGCGGATCGAGATGCCTGTCTACGATTATACGGCACACAACCGGTCGGACAGGACGACCGTAGTCCTTCCGAATCCCGTGATCATCCTGGAGGGCATCATGATCTTTGTGGAGCCCTCCCTGCTGGAGCTGATGGATTTCCGCATTTTTGTGGACACGGATGCCGATGAGCGGATCCTGCGGAGGATCATCCGGGATGTCAATGAGCGGGGCCGGTCCCTGGAGAGCGTGATCCGGCAGTACCGCCAGACGGTCAAGCCCATGCACGATCAGTTCGTGGAGCCCAGTAAGAGGAAAGCAGATATCATTATCCCGGAAGGGGCAAAAAACGACGCCGCGGTCCAGGTGATCCTGGAGCTGATCCGCAGCAGGCTCAGGAAAGAGACCGCGACCTGACAGGGAATAAAGGCGGATTGAGGAACTAAGGAGAGGAGGAAGGTATGAGAAAATGCACCAGAAGGGCGTTGACTGTACTGGGCCTGTGCCTGCTGCTGCTTCTCCCGGCGTGCCGCTTTGTGCGGCCGGGTGAGCTCACCGGCGGAAGCGCTGGCGCGGGCGGCGCAGGCGGAAGCGGTTCTTCCATGGATCTGAATGTGGAGAATGTGGACGGGACCGGCTGGAAGATCGCCATGATCACGGACACAGGCGGCATCAATGACCAGTCCTTCAATCAGAGTGCCTGGGAGGGCCTGCAGGAGCTGCAGGCGGAGACCGGGGCGGAGGTCGCTTATATCGAATCCAAGCAGAGCGGCGACTTCAACACGAATTTCGAGACGCTGGTGGACAACGGCAACACACTGATGTGGGGCATCGGTTTCGCGTGCGCGGATGCGGTGCTCGAGGCGGCGGAGGCAAATCCCGAGGTGAATTTCGCCTGCGTCGACAATGCGTTTGCGGATTCTCCGATGAACGTCACAGGCGTGGTCTTCCGCGCCCAGGAATCCTCCTTCATGGTGGGCTATATCGCAGCGGCCGTCTCCGAGACGCAGAAGGTGGGCTTCGTGGGCGGCATCCGGAGTGAAGTCATCGAGCAGTTCGAGTACGGGTACGAGGCGGGCGTCGCCTACGCGAACCGGGTCCTGGATAAAAACGTCCGGGTCTCCTCCCAGTACGCGGAGAGCTTCTCCGACGCCGCAAAAGGCAAGAGCATTGCCAACAAGATGTTTACGGACGGCTGTGACATCGTCTATCACTCGGCGGGCGGCACCGGCACGGGGGTCATTGAAGCCGCGAAGGAAGCCGGTAAATTTGCGATCGGCGTCGACCGCGACCAGGCCTATCTGGCGCCTGATAACGTGCTGACTTCGTCCCTGAAAAATGTCAACGTCGCCGTAAAGGCGGTCGGCAAGCGTCATATCGCAGGGCAGGACATCGGCGGGCAGACCCTCTCCTTCGGCCTGACGGACGATGCAGTCGGCATTCCCGAGCACCATGAAAACTACTCCGATGAGATCTATGAAGCGGCGATCGAGATCGGGGAGCAGATCAAGCGCGGCACGATCATCCCGCCATCGACGAAGGCGGAACTGGATGCATATACGGCAGGGTTGAAATAATAGTGCGGAAATCGCCTGCGCGATTTCTCCTCGGAAAAGGAGGAAAATATGGCGGCAGAAGTCAGCAGCAAATATGCTGTACAGATGCATGGAATCACCAAAAGGTTCGGGTCCTTCTATGCACTGACCGACGTCGATCTCGATGTGGAAAAGGGAACGATCCATTCGATCCTCGGAGAGAACGGCGCCGGCAAGAGCACGTTGATGAATGTCCTCTACGGCATGTATCAGGCGGATGAGGGAGAGATCTTTATTAACGGGAAAAAGGTCGATATCAAAAATCCCACTGCGGCTATTGCACACGGGATCGGCATGGTGCACCAGCATTTTATGCTGGTCGAAAACTTCACCGTTACCCAGAACATTGTCCTGGGGTCCGAGCCCACTTCGGCGGGGATCGGGCTGAATATGAAAAAGGCCCGGCAGAATGTTCTGGATATCGTGAAAAAGTACGGTCTTGAGGTAGAGCCGGACAAGCTGATCCGCGATATTTCCGTCGGTATGCAGCAGCGTGTAGAGATCCTCAAGGCCCTGTACCGCGGTGCGGAGATCCTGATCCTCGATGAACCTACAGCGGTCCTGACAGAGCAGGAGATCGACGAACTTCTCGCGATCATGAAAAACCTGATCAAGGACGGCAAGACGATCATCATCATCACCCACAAGCTCAAGGAGATCCAGGCTTCCTCGGATGTCTGTACGATCATACGCCGCGGTCAGTACATCGACACCTATCCGGTCAAAGATGTCACGGAGGACGATCTGGCCGCCATGATGGTCGGCCACCCGGTGAATCTGGTCGTGGAGAAGACACCCGCAAAGCCGCAGGAGGTCGTGCTGGATATCCGGAACCTGTACGTGAAAAACGAGCAGGGGATCGATGCAGTCAAGGATTTCAATCTGCAGGTCCGGGCGGGCGAGATCGTCGGCATCGCCGGAATCGACGGCAACGGTCAGCATGAGCTCATGGAGGCGGTGAACAACCTCAAAAAGTGCCGCGGAAAGATCATTCTCGACGGACAGGAGATCCAGAACAAAACTCCCAAATACGGCATCGACCACGGACTGGCTACGATCCCGGCAGACCGCCACAAGGACGGTCTGGTCCTAGGCTTTTCCGTATATGAAAATGCGATACTGGAGAAATACCGCTCAGACGACTTTTCTCCGGGCGGAAAGATCGACCGCAAAAAAATGCGGTCCTTCACCGAGGACCTGATCAGGGCCTACGATGTCCGTCCCGAGGACTGCGGGCCGAAGCAGGCGGGCGGTCTCTCCGGAGGAAACCAGCAGAAGGTCATTATCGGGCGCGAGATCGCCCAGGAACCCAAAGTTCTGATCGCCATCCAGCCGACCCGAGGGCTCGACGTGGGTGCGATCGAGAATGTCCACAAAATGCTGGTCCGGGAGAGGGATAAGGGTGTCGCTGTCCTGCTCATCTCCTTTGAACTGGACGAGGTCATGAACGTCTCGGACCGGATCGCTGTCATCTACGACGGACATATCCAGCAGATCTTCCCGCACGGGACGGTCGACAACCGCACGCTCGGCAGGGTCATGGCGGGCGGTAAGGTGGAGGGCGATTTTGCGGACCCCTCTGAAGTTCCCGAGAAAACGGCAGCGGCAGAAGCTGCAGCCGCGGAAACTGCTGCAGAAGAAGCTGCAGCCGGAGAAACCGCCGCAGCAGAGACTGCCGGAGCAGCTGCAGAGCTTCCGGCCGGGACAGAGGAGGCTCCCGGAGAGCCTGCGCGGGAAGGACTTGTCCCTGCTGCAGAAGAGCCCCTGCGGGAAACAGGTCCGGAGTCTGTGCCCGATATGCTCCGCACTCTTGCGGACATGCAGCAGAGCCTGGCGCAGATGCAGCAGCAGCTGGCGGATATGCAGAAACACCTTGTAGATATGCAGGGCAGGCAGTAAAGAGGAGAAAGGAGGAAAGAAGATGAAAAAGATTTTGAGCAACCCCTTTGTCCTGACGGTCATTGCCATCATTCTGGGCTTCGTCGTCGCGAGCATCATCCTGCTGCTGGCGGGCTATCCGCCGGTCGAGTCGATCAGGACGCTCGTCGAGAGCATGCTGGGACGCCCCAAGGATATCTCCAGCGTCATCATTCGGTCGACACCCATTATTTTTACCGGTCTCGGGGTCGCGTTCGCGATCAAGACCGGCCTGTTCAATATCGGCGCCGAGGGGCAGTATGTCATGGGATGTGTCGTGGCTACGATGGTCGGGAGCATGCTGGATTTTCCGAAGCCGGTCGCCGTGATCATGGTCCTGGCCTCCGCGATGCTGGTCTCCGCCCTGTATGCGGGCTTTGTCGGGTTTCTCAAGGCGAAGCTGGGGATACACGAGGTCATCACGAGCATCATGCTCAACTGGATCGCCCTCTATTTTTCCAACTGGGTCTGCGGGCTCGATTTTTTCCACAAACACGGTACCATCGGCATGTATCCCGTAAATCCGTGCACCTACACGATGGTGCTCCCTGCCTGGAAACGGTCCGAGGAGGGACAGGCCTTTCTCGCGGAGAATCCGATCCTGAAGGAGACCCTGGGCAGAACGGATGTCAATATCGGCTTCCTTGCAGCGGTCATCGCTGCGATCCTGATCACCTATCTCCTGAACTCTACCAGGAAGGGCTTTGAACTGCGTGCCGTCGGGCAGAATATCCATGCGGCCCGCTTTGCCGGTATCAATGTCAACCGGAGCATCGTCCACGCGATGATGATCTCCGGCGCGCTCTGCGGGCTCGGCGCCGGTTTTTATATCACCGGCCAGTCTCCGCACACGGTCGCGACGCTGTCTGCTTTTGAAAATGTCGGATTCAACGGCCTTTCCGTCGCCTTCATTGCCTTCAGTTCCCCGATCGGCTGCATCTTTGCAGGCCTTCTTTTCGGGGGCCTTCTGTACGGGGGCGCAGGCCTGCAGTCCAAGATCGGTGCACCGACCGAGATCATCAATATCGTCATCGGTGTCATCGTATTTTTCTGTGCGCTGTCCTATCTGATCCCGCGCTTTGCAGAGCGTATGGAAGCTGCCCGGATCAGCAAACAGAGAAGAAAGAAGATGCAGGACCAGCCGGATGTTCACCCTTAAGGGATCCTTCGCGGCGCAGAATCCTTTATTACCGGATCCTGCCCGCGGTGAAGTGAACGCTTCTTTTTACCGCGTATCCTGTGACGGAAGTTGCGGGTCCGGTGCGATGAAAGAAGAGTAAACCAGTGAAAAAAGAGAAAGGAAGGAAACTATGTCATCAGATACATTCCTGCTCCTTCTGGGCATTACCCTCATGTATTCGACGCCCATGGTGTTCGCGGCGCAGGGAAGCGTCATCTCCGAGGTCTCCGGCGTCGTCAACATCGGGATCGAGGGAATGATGACGATCGGTGCCTTTACCGGCGCCGCTGTCGGATATTTCTCCGGAAATCCCTGGCTGGGCTTTGTCTGCGCAGGCCTGGCGGGGGCGGTTTTCGGACTGATCCATGCCTTTGCCTCGGTGACCTGTAAGGCGGACCAGACCGTCTGCGGGATCGCTATGAATCTGATCGGGCCCGGCCTTGCCCTGTTCTTATCCAGGGTATTTTTTGACGGTGCGACACAGACCCTGCCGGTCACGAACAAGATCCCCAAACTCTTTGGCAGGAGCGGGCTCCCGGGCAGCCTGAACAACCTGAATGTGGATATGACGACCGTCATCGCACTCGTCGTCTCCATCCTCATGTGCTATATTTTCTACTGCACGACCTGGGGCCTGCACCTGCGGGCGGTCGGTGAACATCCCGCGGCAGCAGACACACTCGGCATCAATGTCTACAAAGTGCGCTATATCTGTGTGATCCTATCCGGCCTTCTGGCCGGGCTGGGCGGTGCGGCCATGACACTGGCTATCGTGCCCCAGTTCATGCCTACGGCCATCAGCGGCCAGGGCTTTATCGCCATCGCGGCAGTCATTTTCGGAAAATGGACGCCCCACGGCGGCTATCTCGCCTGTCTTCTCTTCGGATTTGCGCAGGCGCTCACCGTCGTTCTGGGCGGCGGCGCTTTCACGGTGCCCTCCGAGATCCTGGCCATGCTGCCCTACGTTCTGACCGTTCTGATCCTCATCCTCTTTGTCGGACGGGCCTCCGCCCCGAAAGCAAACGGTGTGCCTTATAACAAGGGCTCCAGGGTATAAGACAGAAATCACCGTATCCGGGAGGATCCGGCCGGTGTGCAGTAACGATCCGGGTAAAGTTCGGACCGCCTCAGACTCGAAGCGATCATTGTGAGGGTTTTTCGCGAAAAACCGCGTAAAACACTTCGAGTTTTCAGGCGGGACTGTACAGATCCTGAGTAAAAAGCAGGTGTGTGCGCACCTGCTTTTTGTTATAATGGGAACTGCAATGAAATCCACGGCCGCTGTCTCATAGGATGGCGGCAGGCGAATGGAACAGGGTGCAGGATGAGAGCTCTGAATCTATATTCTCTGACAAGGATCAGGGACAGTGAAAATGTATCAAGACTGTCACAGGCGATGAGCTGGCGCAGCTGGCAGAAGACCTACAGTCAGCATGAGGTGGCTTCTCTTTGCGCACTCGTGGACGGTCTGGCAAAGGCCTTTCGGCAGACGGATCCTGCCGGGGACCGGGACTGGGTCTCTTATTTTGACGGTTTCTATTTTTCCTATACGATCGAACATATCAGCAAGGAATTTGACCTCCTGAAACTGTCTGCGGACGGAAGCTGTGCCCTGAATATAGAACTGAAAAGTGAACCGGTCGAAGAGGAGAGGATCCGCAGGCAGCTGGAACAGAACAGGTACTATCTGTCCCATATTTCGCGGACGATCCTGTCCTATACCTATGTGATGGAGACAGATGTGCTGTACTGTCTGAATGATCACGGTTATTTAAAGAAAAGTTCCTTTTCCGAGCTTGCCATGGCAATGCAAAGACCGATCCTGCAGGAATATGCAGAGGAAGACATAGGACGGTTTTTCCGTGCACAGGATTATCTGATCTCCCCGGTCCTGGAGCCGGAGAAATTTCTGGCAGGCAGGTATTTCCTGACCAATCAACAGGCGGATTTCCGGGGGCAGATCCTGGAGGCACTGGAGGCCTACCGCAGTTCCCTGCAGGCCCCGGGCCGGGAAAATCTTCGACATTCCGCCGGGGGGCTCCCGGAAGATGAAAAAGCTGCAGCCGGCAGGTCAGGAGACGGGGAGGGGAGGGGGTCCGTCCCGGTCGTTTCTCTGACGGGAAATGCGGGCACAGGCAAGACCCTTCTGGTGTATGACCTGGCGATGGAGCTCTCACGCAGAAGGGATGTCCTGCTTCTGTACGGCGGACCGCTGGGAGAGGGGCACCGTGTGATCGACGGGCGCCTGCGCAAGGTGAAGATCCTGTCCGGAACACAGATGCAGGACCTGAAGCTTGCTGCACCGGGGAAACCGATTCCCTGGTGTATCATGATCGATGAGGCCAACCGTCTTTCCTCTAAAGTGCTGGAGTCGGTTCTGGAGCAGGCAGAAGCGGAAGGAATCCCCTGCATTCTGTCCTTTGATCCCCACAGCATCCTGGAGACGGTCCCGCTGATGGAGCAGGCGGAAGCGGTGATCAGCCGCTACGAGACAATGCATCTGGAGATGTCCGGCAATATACGCATCAACCGTCCGGTCTTTTCCTTTCTGCGGACCCTGTTTCACCGGAAGGACCGGGCGGGGAACATGGATTATGGCTGCATAGATGTTCTGTATGCAGAAAATCAGGAGGAGGAATACAACCTGAAGGCACATTACCTCTCCATGGGGTATGTGTATATAGATGCAGCGCCGGAAGCTTTCCGGACAGGGACTGTCATCAACCAGGAATATGACCGGGTCCTTATGGTACTGGACAGACACTTTTATTATGATGACGCCCTGCATCTGCGCACGGACAGCGGGAGCGGGGACGCGATCCCTCCTCTTTATGAGGGCCTGTCCCGCACCCGGGAGAAGCTGTGCCTGATCATCGTGGGAAACCGCGAATTGTTTTCGCAGATCCTTGCGATCCGGACAGCCTGAACAGCGCGTTTATTATCAGAAGGAGAGAAGGAGTATGGCATTTATAGAAAGCCGGGACGGGCAGAAGCTGTATATGGAGAGCTGGAAGGTGGAGGACCCCCGCGCCTGCATCCAGATCCTGACGGGTCTGGGGGAGATGGCATGGTACTATGAGGAGTTTGCGGAGGAGGCAAATGCAAGAGACTTTTCCGTCTATATGCATGAATACAGAAAGCACGGCAGGAGCGATGCCGCCTACGGGGAAGGAAACCTCTTTATGAACTTTGCCGCAGATGCGGCGCAGGTCTTCAGGCTGATCCGGGAGGAAAATCCCGGACAGAAGATCTTTTTGACCTGCCACAGCCTCGGAACAGGGATCTCGCAGTTTGCAGCTGCCCTGGAGGGGGTCCGCTGGGACGGGATCGCAATGACCGGCCCCTCTCACCGTGTGATCGACGCGGAGCGGTTCTCCAGGCTTCTGGCCATGGCGGAGGCTGCCGTGCATCTGGAGGGAGAGGATGCCCCGAGCCGGGACATCTACCCGGAGATCTTCGACGGACAAAATGACGACTTCGCGGAGGAAAACAGCCCCTTCTCTTTTATCACTTCCGATAAAGAAAAGTGGGCGTTCATCGCCTCTCTTCCCTTCACAAGTCCGGAGTACAGCAACCGGTTTTTCCGGGATTTTGTGATCATGCAGGGAGTCCTTCTGGATGAATTCGCGCTCGAAAAGACCGGAAAGGACCCTGTCCCGGTTTTGCTTCTGACCGGGGAAAAGGACGTCACTTCGGAGAACGGCACCTACGCAAAGAGAAAGGCGGACCGGCTGCGGGATGCCGGCTTTGCGGACGTGGAGGCCAAGGTCTACGAGGGACTGCGGCACAGTATCCTGCAGGAGACCCGCCGCGCTGAAGTGGCGGAGGATATCCTGGACTGGATCAGTGCGCGGGTCTGAAGCATCGAACGCTTTCATTGCGCAGCCGGCGGCGCCATTTAATGGAACAGAAAGCAGGATCTCCGACGGCACCGCAGTACGGTGCCGTGGAGCAGACAGGAGGGAAAAAGAAAAAATGACGATACGAAGAGCGATCGAGAAGGACATGGACAGGATCCTCGCGCTTCTGACACAGGTGCTGGAGATCCATGCGGACGCAAGGCCGGACATTTTCATTCACGGGACGACAAAATATACCAGGGAGGAACTGCGGCAGGTCCTGCAGGACGACAGCACCCCGGTCTACGTGGCGGTGGATGAGGCCGATACAGTCATGGGCTACGTGTTCTGTGTCTTTAAGGAACAGCCTCTTTCCTCCAATATGGTTCCGTTCAGCTCCGTCTATATTGACGACCTGTGCGTGGATGAGCACTTCCGCGGACAGCAGATCGCCGCACAGCTCTTTGCCTATGTCAAAGAACTCGCCCGCAGCAGAGGATGCTATGAAGTGACCCTCAATGTCTGGAGAGGCAATGACGGCGCCCGCTCCTTCTACGAAAAAATGGGCATGCAGGAGATGAAGACAATGATGGAATATATACTGTAAAAGCTCCGGTCAAGCGACCGTGGACGACGCGTGCTCGCACGCAGACGCCCACGGGCATTTGACCGAAGAGCTTTTACACCCCGGAGAAGCCGTGGAACACAGGTGTGCCGGTTCACGGTATCTGCCTCTCCGGAAAGGAGACTCTGCATGAAACACAAAAAAAAGATGATCGCACTTGCTCTTACAGGCGGGGCTGCGCTTGGCCTGCTTCTGGCTGCGGATAAAGATATGCGCGTGCGTGATGCGGTCTCTTCCCTTCAACTGGCGAAAAAGAAGCAGACCACTGTGAGGGAACTCTGCACGGTATGGAGCAGTAAGGCTAAGGACGGACCGGATGCGGTTCCCCTTCCCGAATATCCGCGTCCTCAGATGGAACGGGACAACTGGACCTGCCTGAACGGATGGTGGAAATATGCCATTCGGCAGGGGGAGAAAATGCCGGAGGAGACAGACGGTGAGATCCTCGTTCCCTTTTCTCCGGAGGCACGAAGGTCCGGTGTAAACCGGGTCCTGCAGCCCGGGGAAACGCTCTGGTACCTGCGGGAACTGGAAGGGCTGGAAGTCCCTGCGGGGCAGAGGCTCCTGCTCCACTTCGGTGCGGTCGACGAGAGGTGTAGAGTTTTCTGGAACGGCAGGGAGGTAGGAGTCCACCGGAACGGATATCTGCCGTTTTCCTTTGACGTGACGGAATATGTCCGGACCGGCATCAATGTACTGCAGGTCGCGGTGCAGGATGATACGGATCATGGTACGGCCTGCCGGGGAAAACAGACGCTGGAGCCCGGCGGGATGTACTATCATGCCCAGAGCGGGATCTGGCAGACTGTATGGATGGAACAGGTACCGGAAAACTATCTCACAGACTTCAGGATCACCCCCAAGCCCGGGGAGGAGACAGCAGAGCTGCAGCTTTTCTTTTCCACAGAAAAAGAGATGGACGTGACTGTCCTGGTGGAAGGAAACCCGCATCACTTTACAGGTCTTTCCGGGATGACGGCCAGGATCCCCGTGCCTGCGCCCAGGCTCTGGTCGCCGGAAGAGCCGAATCTGTATGATATTCAGATCGCGGTCCGGGAGAAGGCGGAAGATCCGGCAGATCCAGGATCTGAGACGGATGCTGTACACAGCTATTTCGCCATGCGGTCCTTCGGGACCGGGGTGGATGATGCCGGCCGGCCCTGCCTGCTGCTGAACGGGAAACCCTATTTTTTCCACGGGGTCCTGGACCAGGGCTATTGGCCGGAGAGCCTGATGACGATGCCGGCGGACGATGCCTATGTGTTCGATATCAGCGAGATGAAAAAGGCCGGTTTTAACATGCTGCGCAAACATGTCAAGATCGAGGCGGCCAGATGGTATTACCACTGCGACCGTCTGGGCATGGTGGTCTGGCAGGACATGGTAAACGGCGGCGGACCGGTCCCGAAGCTTCTGGAAACGTATCTGCCCAATATTGTTCCCTGGATCTGCGATCACATTTCCGACAGCAGGTACCGTCTGCTCTCCCGGGAGGACGCACCGGCCAGGCGGGAATTTGAAGAGGATCTGCTGACAATGATCCGGACGCTGTACAACTGTCCCTGCATCGGGCTCTGGACGCCCTTTAATGAGGGGTGGGGCCAGTTTGATGCGCTGCGGCTCACAGAGCGGATCAGAAAAGAAGATCCCACCCGCCCGGTGGACCACGCCAGCGGCTGGTTTGATCAGGGAGGGGGAGACCTGCGGAGCATCCACAATTATTTTCGTCCTCTGAAGGTGGAGAAGGACACCCGCCCCTGTGTCCTGACCGAATACGGGGGCATCAATTGTATGGTTCCGGGCCATGACATGAGCGAGGAGGTCTATGGCTATCAGACCAGTGACCGGATGGAATTCCCGGGTAAATTTTCGGACCTGATGGAGAAGATCCGGGGTCTGCATGGACAGGGCCTTTCGGGTGCGGTCTATACGCAGGTCTCGGATATCGAGGAGGAGACCAACGGACTTTTGACCTATGACCGCAGGGTGGTCAAGATCGATGCCGGTCCCGGGTGACCGGAGTATCAATAGTGGATCCGCCCGATCATTGGGAGTGACAGGGAAGCGGGACTTTGCTATAATTCGACAAAGCGGTGTTTCCCGAAAAACAGACATCCTTTTCGGGACAATGTGACCGGAAGAGGCGTTTTTCAGGGAAGTGGAGGATTTAAATGTCTGTAAACCGCACGATGATGCAGTACTTTGAGTGGTATCTGGCGAATGACGGACTCTGGTGGAAACGCTGCGCCGCGAAGGCGGAGAATCTGAACGAGGTCGGCATCACAGATGTCTGGCTCCCGCCCGCATACAAGGGCATGAACCAGGAGGATGTCGGCTACGGGGTCTATGATCTGTATGACCTGGGGGAATTTGACCAGAAGGGAACGGTGCGGACCAAGTACGGCACCAAAGAGGAGTATCTCGAAGCCATCCGGGCTTTCCACAGCGCAGGGATCCGGGTCTTTGCGGACATCGTCCTCAATCACAGGATGGGGGCGGACGAAGTCGAAAATGTGACCGCCGTATCGGATCTGGAGGAGGACCGCACAAAGCAGGTCGATGGAGAACATACGGTTCGTGCCTGGTCGAAATTCACCTTTCCGGGCCGGAAGGGAATGTACAGCAGTTTTATCTGGGACCACAGCTGTTTTTCCGGGACAGACTACGATGACATCACCAGGGATGAGGGCCTGGTCTTTCGGTTTGCCGGCAAACAGTGGAAGGAGGACACAGATCCCGAGAAGGGCAACTTTGATTACCTGATGGGGATGAATGTCGATTTTGATAATCCGGCGGTCTGCGAGGAGATCCGGAAGTGGCTCTTATGGTATATCCGGGAGACCGGGCTGGACGGGCTGCGTCTCGATGCGGTCAAGCACATCAGCTTCCACTTTTATAAGGAACTGCTCCGCAGCGTCCGCGAAGAGCTGGGGGCGGAGGTCCCGGCGGTGGGCGAGTACTGGAACGGTGACGTCGGCCGCCTTCTGTACTATCTGGATGAAGTGGAGGGAGAGATGAAGCTCTTTGACGTCTCTCTTCACTACAACTTTTTCAATGCATCGCAGGCGGGCGGAGAATATGACCTTTGCCGGATCTTTGACAACACGCTTGTGCGTGAGAGACCGGATCATGCGGTGACCTTCGTGGACAATCACGATACACAGTACGGGCAGAGCCTGCAGTCCTTTGTCGCGGACTGGTTCAAACCGCTGGCTTATGCCATGATCCTGCTGCGCGAGAACGGGATCCCCTGTGTCTTTTATTCCGACTACTACGGGAATCCGGTCCAGGACCGGCCGCTGGTGCCGAACCTGGGTAAAATGATCAAGATCCGCCGCGGATATGCCTATGGGGAGCAGGAAGACTATTTCGATGACCCGCACCTGATCGGCTGGGTGCGCAGGGGGACCAAAGACCACCCCGATTCCGGTCTTGCCGTCGTTCTGAGCAACGCCGGGGAGGGGGAGAAGCGGATGTTCATGGGAAAAGGACACGCCGGGATCACTTTCCGCGACGCACTGGGCAACTGCCCTGATCCCGTTGTGATCGACAAGGAGGGGTACGGTACTTTCTGCACGAAAGCGGGTGATGTCTCCATATGGGTCCATGAAGTCGGCTTTGAATACCTGGTCGTCACGGAGTGATAAAAAAGGAGCGGCAGGGATTACTGTCCACGCCCCATCGAATAGCAGGTGGGGGTGAACTATAATCGATGAATCGACGCAGACGTTGACAGCAAAAACAATCGCAGACGGTTGACAAAAGGAGTGACAGATCATGTACGATATGGATGATCAGGACCAGGAAAGGCATAACTACGGTGCTGCCGCCCTCTCGATCGGAGCAGTTGTGATCCTGGTCGCTGCCCTTTTATTATTTCTGGGGGCAGGAAGGCCGGGGACGAGAAATTCTTTCATGAAAAGAGCGACTGGAGAAGTCGGAAACGAAGTGCATGCGCCTGTAGAAGAGACGGGCACCGGACAGGAGGGCCGGGGAGACGGCACTGTGCGTGCGGATGCAGCGCCGGACGCTGCCGGGACGCCCCCGGAGGGATCTTCTGACGGGCAGGCGGCAGGCGAAAGCGGCGTAGCACCATCCGGCCTGCCGGCAGGAACCCCGGAACAGGGACAAAACGGGGGACAGACGTCTGCCGCCGTACAGAGCGGGACTGCACCCCGGGATGAAGCCGTGCAGGTTAAATCCATCAGCCTGACCGGCGACCGGACCTTCATGCTCCAGTGTGAGCAAATGCAGCTCTCTGCAAAGATCGAGCCGGCAAATGCTGTGAATCCGTTTCTTACCTGGACATCCAGCAATGGAGCGGTCGCAACCGTCACACAGAGCGGCCTCGTGACGAGTGTCGGCGGCGGGGATGCAGTCATCACGGCGACGGCACCCAATGGCGTGTCCGTGGACTATCCGCTCTCCGTATCCAGCACGCAGAAGTGGATGAGGCTGTCGATCCGGACAGCGCGCACCGAGAGTTCCCGGATCGGGGACGAGTGGGCCTATTCCTTTGAAATCAACGGACAGGATGTCACCGGAGAAGAGACGCTGGTCGTCACACTGGGCGAAACGATGTCTTTTTATTCCGCCGCGACGGAATATCTGGATAATCACGATCTGGGGACTGTCGACGGATATTATACAGTAAATAAAGACGGGTTCACGAACGGATTTGAAGTCACACAGGAATTTGAAATAGATGAAAAGGGGAAGGGCGCCGACGGCGGCTGGGCGGAGGTCACTGTGATCTTTACATTCTCCAATGCGATCTGAGAGCGTCACTGTGCTCTTTTCATTCTCCAATGCAATTGGTGGATTTCACTGTGATTTTTTTATTTTTGTTTAAAAGGAGGAAGATATGAACGAGATCATCAAAGCTATGGAAGAGCGCCGGAGCATCCGCAGTTTCAAGCCGGATATGCCTCCGAAGACAGATATTGAGCAGATCCTGCAGGCGGGGCTCTATGCGGCGAACGGTATGGGCAGGCAGGCTGTGATCACGGTCGCTGTGACAAATAAAGCGATCAGAGACAGGCTCTCGGTCGAGAACTGCAGGATCGGCGGGTGGAAGGAAGGCTTCGATCCCTTTTACGGCGCACCTGTCATCCTGATCGTTCTGGGAAAAAAGGATGTTCCCACCCATGTTTATGACGGCAGCCTTGTGATGGGCAACCTCATGCTGGCGGCACATTCCCTCGGGCTGGGAAGCATCTGGATCCATCGGGCGAAGGAAGAGTTTGAACAGGATACGTATAAACAGTTCCTGGAGGAACTCGGTATCGAGGGCGAGTGGGAAGGAATCGGACACTGTGCAGTCGGTTATGTAAACGGAGACTATCCGGAAGCAGCGGCGCGCGCTCAGAACAGGGTCTTCTTCGTGGAGTGAAACTGACGTACGGGCTGTATGATAGCGATGGCAGGCTCGTGGGAACGCGAAGCGCGAAACATGAAGGGATATCACTTTGCCCTTAACAAAATCTGTGTGAAAGAATGAGAAGAAAATGAAGACAAAGGGATTCAGGATCACGTTCAATGCCCCGGTGACACTGGGGTTTGTCTTTGCTGCTCTCGCAGTGATGCTCCTTGGAAAACTCACGGGAGGCGCCAGCACGCAGCTTCTGTTTATGACATACCGGCACTCGTTTCTGTCGCCTCTGACCTGGCTGCGGCTGCTGACGCATGTGCTCGGGCACTCCGGCTGGGAGCATTTCGCGGGAAATATCTCCTATGTCCTCCTGCTCGGCCCCATGCTGGAAGAAAAATACGGCTCGGAGAGGCTGCTGGAAGTGATCTGTATCACGGCGGTCGTGACCGGTCTGATCAACTTCCTGTTTTTCCCGCACACGGCGCTCTGCGGCGCAAGCGGGGTGGTATTTGCTTTCATCCTGCTGACTTCCTTTACCTCCTTCCGGGCGGGGGAGATCCCGCTCACCTTTGTCCTTGTAGCGGCCGTCTTTATTGGACAGCAGGTGGCGGAGGGTCTGCTTGTGCGTGACAACGTATCCAATCTCTCCCATATTGTGGGAGGCCTCATCGGCGCTGCGGTCGGGTACACATTTAACAGAAGAGGGAGCAGCTGAACGGCGGAAAGCCTGCGGCTGACATGTTTTTTCACGGCGTTTTTACCATACACCTGCAGGCGGGAATGGCCTGCGCAGGGAACTGTGCCGCATATCTGCGGCGGACAGGGGTGATTTTTCAAGGCGCTTTACTGCAAATCTGCAGACGGAAGGAGGCGGAAATGGGCTCCTATGATATGAAGAGGCTGGAAACCGCCCTTCAGTATATTAAGCGGATGGCAGGAGGACGAAATCCTGTCACCAACAGACCGGCTCCGGAAAATGAGGTGCTTACAAACGCGAACGTCCACCGGTGTCTGTCGTTTGTGGAGGAGATCCTGCAGGATGTAAAAAGTACGGGCGGCGTCGTCGGGAAGGCGCAGCGTGTTTCCGGACAACCGAAACCGGGGATCGCAGAGACTTTTCCCTACGGGATCCTGCGGGAATACACCTATGAAGAGGACAGGCAGATCTCCAGGTTTCTGGGGCAGCTCGCGGGATATCTGCCGGAGGGGCAGAAAATGCCTGTACCCGCCACGATGATCACGAACTGGCTCCGGGAGAACGGATACCTGGAAAAGCGTATGATGGAGGATACCGGAAAGGAGAACTCCGTTCCGACAGAGAAGGGAAGAGAACTCGGCTTATACCAGGAAAAAGCAGGGTTTCCCCCGAATGAATATTACCGCGTATACTACAATGCAAAGGCGCAGCAGTTCCTCATTGATCATTTTCAGAAGATCCTGACCGAGTCGGAGAAACTGAAGAAAAAACGCAGGGACGAGAGAAAACAGCAGCGGATGGCGGAAGGCGGAGGCCGGAGGCAGAATCCCTTTATGGCAGGGGTGCCTGTCGGGCAGGATTCCGCATCTGCAGCTATGACTCCGGATAAAGCTCCTTCTGCAGGGAAAAGAGGCGGGCTGTCTTATGAAGAGGACCCGGAGTTTGCTTCTCTGCTTTCGAGTGCTCCGGCATCTCTTGAGCCAGTACCGGCGCCTCTTTATGAGGAGGACCCGGATTTTGCCTCTCTGCTTTCAAGTGTCCCGGAGTCCCGGGATCCCGGAACTGACCATGCAGACTATTTTTCTGCATCCGACACCCCGGGAGAAGGCTGGGAGATTTTTGATGAGGGCCTTCCATGGCAGACTTGATCCGTGCCCTGACGCGGGGAAGAAAAGATCCGGAAAAAAGAAAAGGCCCGGAAAAAAGAGAGGAACAGAACCTAGGGCGGAGAGCACGGTTAAAGCCGTACTCTCTGTTTTTCGTGTAAAAAACATGCGCAGCAGAAGAGGCGGTCTGCGCCCGGATACAGACAGCAGGGTGCACCTGACAAAATGATGTTATCAGAAAGAACGAAGAAGTAAGAACGAAGAAGTAAAAACAAAGAAGTAAGAACAAAAAAGTAAGAACAAAGAAGGAAGAACAATGGACCAGAAAGAATTTTTTATTGCCGATGACGGGATCCGCATTCACATGAAGCTGGATTATCCTGCAGCTTTTACGGAAAAAGGACAGAAATACCCGCTTATGATCATTTTTCACGGCTTTACCGGCCATATGGAAGAGGACCATATAGTGGCTGTCGCGCACACGGCAAATGAAGCAGGGTTCGTGGCACTGCGGGCAGAGATGTACGGGCACGGACTGAGCGGAGGTACATTCCGGGAGCACACCCTGCTCAAGTGGATCAGCAACGCGCTGGCGGTGATCGACTATGCGCGGGACCTGCCCTATGTCTCGGACCTCTATCTGTGCGGACATTCGCAGGGCGGTCTGCTCACCATGCTGGTCGGCGCGATGGAGCAGGACAGACTTCGAGCGATCCTGCCGCTGTCGCCGGCCTGGATGATCCCGGAGATCGCGCGCAAAGGAGAGATTTTGGGGATCCCTTTCGACCCGGTGGAGATTCCGGCACAGCTGGATGCCGGAGACGGCCTTTTCCTGGGGGAGAATTATATACGAACGGCGCAGGTGATCGAAGTCGAGCCCTCGATCCTGCGCTTCAAAAAGCCTGTCCTGCTTGTCCACGGGAGCGCGGACCTGTCGGTCCCCGTGCACTATTCCGAGAAGGCGGCGGCTCTCTATCCCGATGCCAGGCTGGTGATCGTGCCCGGGGATACCCACTGCTATGACTATCATCTGGAGGCGGTCACGGAGGCTGTCCGCGCGTTTCTGGAGGAGATGAAGAATCAAAAGTGAAAGCGGACGCAAAGGAGGCGGATCGATGATGCTGGATTTTGAAAAGACGAACCAGGCTCTCTTTGATTTTCTGAACCGGAGCCCGGTGCCCTTTTATGCGGTGAGAAATATGAAAGAGGTCTTGGACAGAGCAGGATTTGCGGAGCTCTGTGAGGGAGACTGGTGGACCCTGGAGCCGGGCGCTTCCTACTACGTGTCCCGCAATGACTCCGCCCTGATCGCCTTCCGGCTCCCCCGGGAAAAAGCCATCGGCTTTCAGATCATGGCGAGTCACTGCGATTCTCCCGTTTTTAAGATCAAGGCAAATGCGGAGATCACGGTGGAGAACAGGTATGTGCGGCTCAATGTGGAAAAGTACGGAGGAATGCTGTGCGCGCCCTGGCTGGACCGCCCGCTCTCCGTGGCCGGGCGCATCGTCCTGGAGACGGAGGACCCTGCAGGACCCGGAACTGCAGCAGGATCGGGAAACTCTGCAGGATCCGGAACTGCGGCTGGATCGGAAAACTGTACAGGATCCGGAACTGCAGCAGGATCGGGAACCACTCCCGGACCCGGAAGCCTGTCTGCAGGGATCGAGACCAGACTCGTCAATGTCGACAGGGACCTTCTGATCATCCCGAACCTCGCGATCCATATGAACCGCGGGGCGAATGACGGCTTTCCATACAATGCGCAGACGGATCTGCTGCCGCTCTTTGCCCAGGCACCGGAACCCGGCGGGGACCGGGATACTTCCGGATTATTCCTCTCCCTGATCGCAAAGGAGGCAGGTGTCTGTCCGGACAGGATCCTGGACGCAGACCTGTATCTGTATAACAGGATGCCTGCGGCCTATATCGGGCAGGACAGGGAATTTATTGCAAGCGGGCGGCTGGACGATCTGCAGTGTGCCTTTGCATCCCTCCAGGGGATCCTGAACGCCCGGCCATCCCGGAGCGTCGCTGTGCACTGTGTGTATGACAATGAGGAGGTGGGGAGCGGCACCCGGCAGGGGGCAGGCAGTACCTTCCTGCGGGATGTCCTGCACAGGATCAGCGCGGCGTTGGGGAACACGGAGGAGGACTACCTGCGGGCACTGACATCCAGCTTTATGGTCTCCGCAGACAATGCCCACAGTGTGCATCCCAACCACCCGGAGAAGGCCGATCCCACCAACCGGCCCTGTATGAACAAGGGAATCGTCATCAAGTACAGCGCAAATCAGAAATATACCACGGATGCAGTCTCCGGAGCGATCTTCCGGCAGATCTGCAGGAGGGCGGATGTACCCTTCCAGACCTTCGCCAACCGATCGGATATGATCGGCGGCTCTACCCTGGGGAATATTTCCCAGGCCCATGTGGCCGTTCCCACTGTGGATGTGGGCCTGGCCCAGCTTGCGATGCACTCCCCCTTTGAGACTGCGGGAGCGAAGGATACGGCCTACCTGGCCGAGGCCGCCCGTATCCTTTTCTCCGGCTCTGTGGAAGGAAGAGGGGACGGGACATACCGGCTGTACTTTTCATAACAGAACGAAACCGGCTTCCGCGCATTTTTATAAGACAGTTCTGTATGGACTTCTGCACAGTTTTGCAGGACAGACCTCTATAGACAGAACCAGTGCAGGCAGGGGAGGAGTTCATGCCCTCGCCGGGACATGAACTCCTGTTATAGTTATGTAAGGAGACTACTGTTCTGTAACGCGTGGAGGATCGTGCATGTAAGTGCATTTGTGTTTGCGTTGACTAATGGAAAGAATTTCAGGCATAATAGAGGAGGCCAAAAAGGAAGAGGCCATGGTAGAAGAGCAGAGATGCGTACAGACACTTTGTTCTTATAGACGCTTCAAAATCAACAGTTTTTTGTCTGATCGTGCATCTGCTTTTTATGTTTGTGTCCGATCCAGGACAGTTTGACTAAGGAAAGGAGATATGAATGAAGTACAAATGCGGCGTGTGCGGCCATATTTATGATGAGGAAAAAGAAGGCGTAAAATTTGCGGATCTTCCCGATGACTGGAAGTGCCCGATCTGCAAGCAGCCGAAATCCAAATTCGAGCCAGTAGATGAGTCTGCAGAGCTTACCTGGGCTTCCGAGCACAAGATCGGTATCGCATCTGATCTCGACGATGAGATGAAGGATTTTCTGCGCGCGGAGTTCGCAGGCGAATGTTCCGAGGTCGGTATGTATCTGGCCATGTCCAGGGCTGCGATCCGCGAGGGTTATCCCGAGGTCGGCGCATTCTATCGTCAGGCTGCATTTGAGGAGGCCGATCATGCGTCCCGCTATGCGGAAATGCTCGGAGAAGTGGTGAGTGCATCCACCAAGGCAAATCTCGAAGCGCGCGTCGCTGCCGAGAACGGTGCCTGCGCAGGCAAGACCGCCTTTGCGAAGAAGTGCAAGGAGATGGGGCTCGACGCACTCCATGACAGCATCCACGAGATGGCCCGCGATGAAGCAAGGCACGGTCAGGGCTTTAAAGGCCTTCTGGACAGGTATTTTAAGTAAATCGTCGGACGGGCAGGCGGAAGACTGCATTTATACTCGTTAACGCTATTGCCTGCCGTTGTTGAAATATAATTGTACGCCATCGCTAATGATCCGGACATACACATCGGCAAACAAATGCGGTACTGAGTATAACTGCTTTAAGGAATTTAGAATAAAAAGAACCGGAAGAGAGACTGGTCTTGTCGTCCGGTTCTTTTTCTTTTTTACGATTCCGGTTTTATGGTAACTATAAAGCACCACCGGATAATATTACACAGACCATTGTGAGGAGAGTACGGCATGGCACACCTGTTGGACTACCTGGACTGGAGGGGGGATATCCCGTTTTCGACAGATCCGTTTAATTACGTAGATGCCCTGATCCTGGCGGAACTGGCCTATGTCGATTTCGCGGGGGTCGTTCCCGGACCTGAGAACGGCGACGGCGCACATCCCTATGTATCGATCGATACAGTGGCACAGGAATTCTGGAAACGCCACACACCGGAGGAGATCGAGAGGAGTGAGGTCCTTTTCAGGCGGGCACCGCTTCTTTTGAAAAATAGCCGGCGCATTCTCGTGACTTCAGTCGTGAGTTAGCCGGCTTTTGTTTCCCCGTACAGGGAGAATATTTTTTTGCCGTAACCGGCTGTCTTTTTTATTATTCATTTTGTTATTATTTCAACATATGTATCTGATATGCGATGCAGTGATATCCTGCCAATTACAGAACAAATATTCGGTTTATGTTGTTTTTTATATTTCCATATGCTATACTTTATTTATGGAAAAAGATATTTATTATATTGCCAAAAACACATTATCATATGGTCGTGGGTATGTATACTCGCTTCAGTATCATATTGTCTGGTGCACAAAGTACAGGCGGAAGGTGCTGACCGCCGGTGTGGATGATGACTGTAAGAGACTGCTTACGGATCTTGCCGGGGAGTACAGCTTCCGGATCCTGGCGATGGAGGTCATGCCGGACCATGTCCATGTACTCATCGATGCAAAGCCGCAGTTCTATATCTCCGACATGGTGAAGATCATGAAGGGCAGCCTTGCCAGGCGCCTGTTCCTGCTGCATCCGGAGATGAAGAAAAAGCTCTGGGGCGGGCATCTGTGGAACCCCTCCTACTGTGTGGTGACTGTCAGCGACAGGAGCAGGGAGCAGGTGGAGAAGTACATCGAGAGTCAGAAGGAGAAGGCCTGGGGCGGGAAGGGACGGCCGCCGCGGGATCTGGAGAGGCTCCAGAGATACCACAGGGAGGTCCTTGAGGCGGATCATGGAAGGGGAGGGGATGGAGCCCCCGGAAACACACAGTCCGCTGAAGGAGAGAGACCTGCTTCTTTGCGCCGCCGGCCATGAGCCGGATGTCAGAGGAGGACAGCCGGGTACAGCCGGCGGTTTTATCCCTCCGGATAATCATAACTGCGGAAAGGAGGTGTCCGCAGTGAAACAGATGTCCTTATACTCTGTCAGGATCAGCAGGTCTCCTGAGATCCGGAAGACCCTGTCCGCAACAGCGGGCATCTACCGGAAGGCAGTGGACTTCTTTATCCATGTCTGCATGAAGGAATGGGGCAGTATTTCCTCATGCAAAGGGCAGACGGGAAAGGTGAATGCCGTGGAAGCTTTTACGGTAAAGACCTCCAAAAGAGCGTCCGTCCCTTACGATTTCGGGAAGGAGTTTTATAAGTTCCCTTCCTATCTCAGACGGGCGGCCATCGCGGAAGCGGTCGGAAAGGTCTCCTCCTGGAAGTCAAACCTCAAAAACTGGGAGGGGGCGGATCCCCGGACCAGGGGCAGGCGCCCGGGAGAGCCTTCGGCCGGGTATGTGTACCCCGCCATGTACAGGGACAACATGTTCGTCCGCACCGGCACTTATACGGCCTCCATCAAAGTGTTCATCAGGAACACATGGGACTGGGTGGAGATCGACCTTCGCAAAGGGGATGTGGACTACATCCTCCGTCACTGTAAAAACCGCAGGGAGTGTGTCCCGACCCTGCAGAAGCGCGGAAAACTGTGGTACCTGGACTTCGCCTTTGAGGAAACGGTCGAACTTCCCGACACGGAAGCTTCCGCCAGGCGGATCCTGGCGGTGGACCTGGGGATCAACAGCGCCTGTACCTGCTGCGTCATGGGACCGGACGGCACGGTCACGGGGAGGGGTTTTTTAAAGCTCCCCGCAGAGAACGACCGTCTGGGCAGGGCCATCGGCAGGATCAGAAAGGCGCAGAGGCAGGGCGCGCGGCGCATGCCCCGGCTCTGGGCGCGGGCAAAGGGCATCAGTGACGACATCGCCGTGAAAACGGCGGACTTTATCGTAAAGACGGCTGTCCTCTATGATGTGGACGTCATCGTCATGGAGCATCTGGATCTGCACGGGAAAAAGCGGGGCTCCAGGAGACAGCGCCTGCACCACTGGAAGGCCATGTATGTCCAGAAGATGGTGGCGCAGAAGGCACACCGCGGGAGGATCCGGATCTCCACGGTCTGCGCATGGAACACGAGCCGGCTGGCCTTCGACGGAAGCGGGCGCGTAAAGCGGGGCAGGGAGTCGGAGAGGACGGCGGACAACTACAGTATCTGCGAGTTCAGCACAGGGAAGATCTACAACTGTGACCTGAACGCGAGTTACAACATCGGCGCCCGGTATTTTATCCGGGAGCTCATAAAGCCTTTGCCGGTAACGGCGAAGCAGCGGCTGGAGGCAAAAGTCCCTTCAGTCAGCAAGAGAAGCACCTGCACCTTATCCACGCTGATTAGCCTTGGTGCGGCGCTCGCTGCTGCGGCAGCGTGATGCTGAGCTCTGGCTGTATGGTGGAGAGGCAGTCCGAACCCCTTAAAGGGGGACCCGCCGCAAGGCGGGGAGTAGGAAGCACGCGACTTCAGTCGTGTGAGGCTTCACAAAACTATGCAGCGGCGTCCGTTTTGGAGGAATGTATCTGGCAGGGTATACCAACCGGATCTCCGCTCAGAAGAATGAGCAGATGGCCGCACTCGTGTTTTATCTGGAGGACGGATCCGCTTATGCGGCATTTCGGGGGACGGACGACACGGTCATCGGATGGAAGGAGGACTTCAGCTTCAGTTTCCGTAAAGAGACCTCCGGCCAGACCAGCGCAGCACAGTATCTGTCGGAGGTGTTTGGGAAAAGTGATCTGCAGCGGATCCGTGTCGGGGGACACTCCAAAGGAGGAAATTTCTCCGTATATGCGTCTGCATTCAGCGACGAAAATGTAAGAAGCAGAATATCAGATATATATACATTTGACGGCCCGGGGCTCCTGGAGGAAGTGACGGCGACCCGGGAGTACAGGGAGATCCTCCCGCGTGTGCACAGCATTGTGCCCGAGGAAGCCTTATTCGGACTGCTGCTCGACTGCGGGTATTATCATAAAGTCGTGGAAAGCAGCGCGAAGGGGATCTGGCAGCATGATCCGCTCACCTGGAAAGTGATGCGAAATCGTTTCGTAGAGGCAGAAGGGATCTCCGAAGGCAGCCTTGTCCTGGTGAGAGCAGTAGAATCCTGGATCCGGGAGATGTCACTGGAGGAACGCAGGGAGGTCGTAGACCTGCTGTTTTCTCTGATCGAGGACAGCGGTTATGAAAATGTGTCAGAAATCAGAGCAGACCAGTTTCTCGGTATTCCGGAACTGCTGCGAACCTATCGTGAGATGGATACGACGGAAAAAGAGGTTCTCAGGAACACGGTAGGAAATCTGTTAAAAAGCGGGGTGGATTCTGTTTCAAGGGAATTACTCGGCAGAATCACCAGGCGGAAAAAGGAATAAAAGTATCCGTATTATTTGAAAGAACGCAAAACCGGCAAATTAAAATTGCAAAAAAGTGCTTGCAAGGACACCGGGGAGGTGGTATTATACTCTTCGCCGCTTGAAAAGAGCGGCACAACAACAGAATATTTTCTGCCGGATCCGTTTCGGAGAGCTGCACTGAACTGCGAGCCTTTGAAAGAAGATCCGAAAAGAAAATAAAAAAGTTGTTGACAAAGCCGCCGTCCGGTGATAACATATCGAATGTTGTCGCGCAGGACAAAATCACAGAGCGGCACAAACAAAAACGAAGACCTGCCCTGCAGGCTTCGGAACACATTTCCAACCATATATGAGAACAAGACAGAAATGCAACCCTGAATATATTCCTTATATTTAGAAGCTTTCCGGGAGCCGACTGATCTGATCATCCGGCGCGGGAAAGCAGCGGTCTGTAATCTTAAGAGACCGTACCATGAACGACATGGTGAATGAGGAAATTCAGAAGAACATGAATTGTCACGAGTTTAGGGGACCGAAACCGGAGCGGAGACGCGAAGGAGGAGGATCCCGGAATTCGAACGACCCGATTCAGTA
>JAFWDM010000129.1 GCA_017513005.1 Lachnospiraceae bacterium | reverse complement strand
GTCGGCACCAAGAAGCAGGCGCAGGATGCAGTCAAGGCCGAGGCTACCCGCTGCGGCATGTACTATGTCAACGAGAGATGGCTCGGCGGCATGCTGACCAACTTCAAGACCATCCGCAGCCGTGTGGACCGTCTGCGCAAGATCGAGCAGATGGCACAGGACGGCACTTTTGATGTCCTTCCCAAGAAGGAAGTCGCGAAGCTCCAGAAGGAGTGGGACAAGCTCGAGAGAAACCTCGGCGGCATCAAGGATATGACCAGGATCCCGGATGCGATCTTCGTCGTGGATCCCAAGAAGGAGAGGATCTGCGTGGCAGAGGCACAGGCTCTGGGCATCACCCTGATCGGTATCGGCGATACCAACTGCGATCCCGAAGAGCTCGATTTCATCATCCCCGGCAATGACGACGCCATCCGTGCGGTCAAGCTTCTCTGCAGCAAGATGGCAGACGCTGTCATCGAGGCCAACCAGGGCGCAGAGGCAGGCGGCGCCGAGCAGGAGGCTCTCGCTGAGGAGTCCGCAGCTTCCGAGGAGGAGCAGGCAAAGGAAGGCACACTCTGATCGGAAACTGTCCGGATCAGGCTCGTGCACAATCTGATGGGTTTTTTTACTGATATAGATAGAGAGGAAGTAGAGTATTATGGCAATTACAGCTGCACAGGTAAAAGAGCTGCGCGAAAAGACCGGCGCCGGCATGATGGACTGCAAAAAGGCACTGACCGAGACCAACGGCGATATGGACGCTGCTATTGAGGTTCTTCGCAAAAAGGGGCAGGCCAAGGCTGAGAAGAAGGCAAGCAGGATCGCGGCGGAAGGCATCTGCCTCATCGCAAATGACGGTGACCAGAAGGCAGCTGTCGTCGAAGTCAACTCCGAGACTGACTTTGTCGCCCAGAACGAGAAGTTCCGCACCTATGTCGCGAAGGTCGCAGAGCAGGCTCTGAAGACCAGCGCAAAGGACATCGAGGGATTCATGGCAGAACCCTGGATCGAGGATGCTTCCAAGACTGTCAATGACGCGCTCGTGGATATGATCGCTGTCATCAGCGAGAAGCTCAGCATCCGCCGCTTCGAGCAGGTCACTGCACAGGACGGCTGCGTTGTCTCCTATCTGCACGGCAAGGGCCGCATCGCCGTCATCATCGACGCAAAGACCGGCGTCGTGAACGACGCTGTCAAAGAAGCTCTTACAAACGTGGCTATGCAGGTCGCGGCCATGTCCCCCAAGTATGTCAACGTGGACGAAGTCCCCGAGGACTACAAGGAGCACGAGAAGGAGATCCTTCTGGCCCAGGCGATCGAAGAGAATTCCAAGCTGCCTGAGAACAAGCGCAAGCCCCAGAACATCATCGAGAAGATGCTCATCGGCCGTCTGAACAAGGAGATGAAGGAGATCTGCCTCTATGACCAGGTTTACGTCAGGGCAGAGGATGGAAAGCAGACTGTCGGACAGTATCTGCAGCAGGTTGGCAAGGCCAACGGCACTGATATCGCTGTCCGCCGCTTCATCCGCTTCGAGACCGGCGAAGGCATCGAGAAGAAGGTGGAGAACTTCGCAGAGGAGGTCATGGGCCAGATCAGGAAGTAATCCGGGTCAGCGGCTTAAGACTGTGATATAAGAATACGCGCCTGCAGGGACGTTTTCCGGCAGGCGCTCTTTTCATATAATTGATATTTATTTATGAAAATTAAAAAGATCAATGATAATACCCTCAGCTGCATCATCAGCCCGGAGGATCTGCAGGCGAACGGCTTCCAGCTCGATGATTTTTTCGAGCACAAAAAGGAAGCGGTCGATTTCATACGCTCCACCGTCACCCAGGCGGCGATCTCCGAGAATTTCGACCTGACGGGCGACCTGACGACGATGCGCGTTTCTGTCCTTCCGGATCATTCGCTGAGCCTTCTGATCACAAAAGAAGGTTCCCGCGAGGGCGCAGCGCGTGAGATCCGCAGGATCGCGCAGAGCATCTTTGAGTCCATGATGGAGGGGGCAAAAGAAAAAAATGCGGAGGATACAGGGGCAGAGGAGACAGATCCTTACGCAGAGGATCCTTCGGCAGATCTGATGAAGGCCCTCCTCTCGAAGACTTCGGACGCGGATACCGCATCCGATTCCGCAGACGGACAGGTCGAAGGCGCTTCTGCCGGTGATTCCGCGGCTGACACGTATATGTTCTCCTTCTTTTCCGTGCGCGACGCCATGGACTGCGGGAAGGTCTTCGCCCAGGCGGGACCTTTGGAATCGTCCTTTTACTATCTCGCGGAGGATGAGACCTATTTTCTGATCATTCACAGAACGGAGAAGTCATCTCCGGGATTTGAAAAGATCGTTCTTTCCGCCAATGAGTTCGGGGAACTGATCACCTCCCAGAAGCAGTATATCGCATTTGTCACGGAGCACGGGGTCTGCATCGCGAAAGAGCATGCGATCGAGATGTTCATGGATGTCATGCCCGGACTGAAGGTCCCGAAGATCCGCACAAAGAAGAGCGGACAGCCTGCAGCGGACAGAGCCGGTGCCGTCTCAGAAAAGAAGGAAACGGAGGCGTGACCGGATGCGGCTGAACCAGTATATTGCCGCCTGCGGGATCTGTTCCCGCCGTGAGGCGGACCGTCTGATCCAGGCGGGGAAGGTGCTTGTAGACGGCATGCCGGCCGTGCCCGGCATGCCGGTAGAGGGGAGTGAGGAGATCTCCGTGGAGGGGAAAAAGCTCCGCGCACCGAAAGCCCCGGTCGTCATCGCCTGGTATAAGCCGGTCGGCGTGACCTGTACCGCGCATGATCCGCACGCAGAAAAGACGATCGGAGACGTCTTCCGCTATCCGATCCGGCTGACCTATGCAGGCAGGCTGGACCGGGATTCGGAGGGCCTGCTTTTGATGACCAATGACGGAAAACTGATCGATGCCATGATGCGGGGCGCGAACGGACACGAGAAGGAATACATCGTGCGCGTGCGGAGCCGGATCCCGGACGCCGACCTCCATCATCTGGAAAAGGGGGTCTATCTGCGGGATCTGGGACAAAAGACCCGCCCCTGCAGGGTGGAGCGCCTGGGAGACCGTACCTTCCGCATCGTTCTCACCCAGGGTCTGAACAGGCAGATCCGGCGCATGTGCAAAGAACTGGGACATGAGATCCGGTTTCTCAAACGTGTCCGGGTCCTGAATGTCTGCCTGGGCTCCATGAAGCCGGGAGAACAGCGCAGGGTCACGGGAGAGGAACTGGACCGGCTTTACAGGATCGCCGGGGGCAATGAGGACAGGGGGCAGTGACCTGCCTTCCACGGTTCCCGTCTCCCACGGACAGAGCAGAGCATACGGAGATCCGCTTTATGACAGAAAAAAAAGAAGGTCTTTCGCCGGGACCGGGTCCCGGGCCTGAAAAAAGAGACCGCATGGAATATCTGACCGACCTGTTGAACAGGGCTTCGGAGGCTTATTATGCCCGGGACACGGAGATCATGTCGAACAGGGAATACGACGCCCTGTACGATGAGCTTCGGGCTCTGGAGGAGGAGACCGGCTATGTGATGGCGGGGTCCCCGACGGTCAGTGTCGGATATGCGGCGGTCGATGAACTCCCCCGCGTCCGCCATGAGAAGGCCATGCTGTCGCTGGATAAGACGAAATCCCGGGAAGACCTTGCGGCATGGCTGGGGGACCAAAAGGGCCTTTTGTCCTGGAAACTGGATGGCCTGACCGTGGTCCTGACCTACGAGGGAGGACGCCTGTCGCGGGCCGTGACCCGGGGAAACGGGGAGATCGGTGAGGAGATCACTGCCAACGCGAGGACCTTCCGGAATATTCCGGCAGTGATCCCTTTTACGGGGAAACTTACGCTTCGCGGAGAAGCCGTGATCAGGTATTCCGATTTTACTCAGATCAATGAGGAGATCGCGGAGGAGGCAGCCGGCAGAGGCGTCCTGGAGGACGTCCGGTACAAGAACCCCAGAAACCTGTGCAGCGGCAGTGTCCGGCAGCTGGACAGCGCCGTGACGGCAAAACGGCGGGTGCGGTTTTACGCCTTTTCACTCGTGGAAGCTTCTTTCCCGGATGCTTCCACGGATATCTCTGCCCAGACCGGTGAGACCAGTCGGACCAGTCAGGAAGAGGGCCGGGAAAAGCCGGCCGCCGGGCCGGATTTTTCCAATTCCAGGCTCGAGCAGCTCGCCTTTCTGCAGGCACAGGGATTCGAGACAGTGGACACCGCTGTCGTGACAAGGGAGACGATCGCGGAGGAGATCGGCCGCTTTGAGGAGAAGATCCCCGGCTTTGATATTCCTTCCGATGGTCTGGTCCTGCTTCTTGACGATATCGCCTACGGGGAATCCCTGGGCCGCACCGCAAAGTTTCCTCGCAATGCCATAGCCTTTAAGTGGGCGGACGAACAGCAGGAGACGACCCTGCTGGAGGTGGAGTGGAGCGCCAGCCGGACGGGGCTCATCAATCCCGTCGCCGTTTTTGAACCGGTGGAGCTTGAGGGGACGACGGTCCGAAGGGCCTCCGTCCACAATGTCAGCATCGTCCGCGCCCTGCAGCTGGGGATCGGAGACCGCCTGACCGTCTACAAGGCCAACATGATCATCCCGCAGATCGCGGAGAACCTGACCCGGTCCGGTGCGCTGCAGATCCCGGATACATGTCCGGTCTGCGGCGGACCGACGCAGATCCGGCGCGAGATCGACACGGAAGTCCTGGTCTGTACGAATCCGGACTGCGCCGCCAAAAAGATCAAGGCCTTTACGCTGTTCGCCAGCCGCAGCGCCATGAATATCGAGGGCTTGTCCGAGATGACCCTGGAGAAGTTCATCGCCAGCGGTTTTATCCATGAATTCGCGGATATCTACCATCTGGAACAGCACAAAGAGACGATCGTCACCATGGAGGGATTCGGACAGAGATCCTTTGACCGCCTCATGGAAGGGATCGAGAGATCCAGGCAGACGACCATGCCGCGGATCCTGTATGCGCTCGGGATCCCGGGGATCGGGGCTGCGAATGCCCGCGTCCTCTGTGATCACTTCGGGGATGACCTGACGGCCCTCGAAGCTGCAGACGCAGAGGGCCTTTCAAATGTGGAAGGGATCGGGCCGGTCCTCGCCGACGCCGTGGCAGGCTGGTTTGCAGATGAAAAAAACCGCGGCGTGCTGGACAGGCTCCTGGCCGAACTCCACCCCGCACAGCGGCAGATCCGGTGCTTTTCGCAGGCGGCGCAGGAGGCCGCGGACGAAGCCGGGGAGGATCCGGTCGCAGGAAAGACCTTCGTCGTCACGGGCAAAGTCGCCCGCTTCGCCAACCGCGATGCCTTAAAACAGTATATCGCGGACCGGGGCGGAAAGGTGGCAGGCAGCGTCTCTGCGAAAACAGACTACCTCATCAACAACGATGTCACCTCGACATCCTCCAAAAACAAAAAAGCCGCCCAGCTCGGGATCCCCATCCTTTCGGAGGAGGATTTCCTGAAGCTGGCGGGTGAAACACAGATTTAAAGGTTATTTGATCCTGATCACTGTACTGATCATAAAGTATCGTATGCCGCAGGAGCAGGAAGAGAGGACAGGAAAACAATGCCAATCAGAATTCAGAACGATTTGCCGGTCAAGGAAATACTGGAGAGGGAAAACCTCTTCGTATATGATGAAAAAAGGGCAGCCCAGCAGGATATCCGTCCGCTGGAAATCTGCATTCTGAACCTGATGCCGACCAAGGAGGAGACGGAGCTGCAGCTTCTGCGGATGCTGTCAAATACGCCGATCCAGCTCAACATCACATTCATGCACATGAATTCGCACCGCGCAAGCAATGTGTCCGCCTCCCACCTGATGAACTTTTACCACACCTTTGATGAGCTGGAGGAGCGCCGCTTCGACGGTCTGATCATCACCGGCGCGCCGGTGGAGAAGATGGACTATGAGGACGTGGATTACTGGCCGGAGCTGTGCAGGGTCTTTGACTGGAGCCGGTCCAATGTGACCAGCACCTTCCACCTCTGCTGGGGGGCCCAGGCCGCCCTGTATTACCACTACGGCCTGCCCAAAAAGATGCTGGACAAAAAGCTGTTCGGCGTCTTTTCCCACAAGGTCCGCCACCGCAAAGAGCCCATCGTGCGGGGCT
>JAFWDM010000128.1 GCA_017513005.1 Lachnospiraceae bacterium | reverse complement strand
CTCATCACTGAAAGGGATGCCGAAGAAGCCGAGCTCCTTCATCTCCTGGATGATATCCATGTTCATCTCTTCTTTTTCATCCATTTCCTCAGCGACAGGAGCGATCTTCTCCTGAGCAAACTTGCGGAAAAGTCCCTGCATTTCGAGCTGGTCTTCGGTCAACTTGAAATCAACCATGATAAGTATTCCTCCTTCTTAGAGATGCTGTACAGCTGCCTTTAACATGCATCCTGTCATTACGTCCGCATCTGGCTGCCCATGATGGAGTTCCCTGGGGGTCTGCACATAAAAGATGTGCAGGGAGCTCCTGTGGGGGAGATACATCCGGGGAGATGTCGGGCATTCAGATGCCTCTGATCCGATATGATTTATGTAAAAGACAGTATTTAAAAGAGTTGCATTAAAAGAAAAATTCTTCTTTTATTATTTTAAAAAATCGAGGTTTCGAACACAAGGTAAAGGGGTTGCATTGGATTGATTCATCTTGAAATTCAAGTAAAATTCATGATGGATGCAAGTCGGTCACCTGTGTTTTAACAGGTGTACAGAGGCTTGTTTTCAAAAGCCTCTCCGGCTCTTGTTTCGAGGATTTTTCCGGCTTTTTTAAAAAGAAAACAAACGGAAACAGAACATGAGAGCAGCGTGTGCTGACGCATTCAATATCAGTATCTGCCGGAATGATCCCGCCATCCGGATCTCCGATTTTATGTTTCCTGAAAAATATGGTATAGTAGAGCGAACTGAAGAGTATTTATATTTGGATTTCAGCACTGGAAAAGGGAATGACATGAAAAAGATCATTATCAATTTACTGCTCTTATTTTTTATCGGCGTCCTGGCCTACAGCGGTTATCAGCTATATGGTATTTTTTCGGAATATTATAAGGGAAGATCAGAGTATAAAAAGACTTCCGAGCAGTTTGTGCGCAGGAAGGACTCTTCCGGGACGGGCAGCAGTCAGGAGGAGTACGAGACCGCTCCGATCGATGTGGATTTTGAGAGTCTATTGAAGGAGAACCCGGATGTCGCCGGCTGAATCTACTGTCCGGACACCGTGGTGGATTATCCGGTCATGCACGGAGAGGACAATGATCTCTATCTGCATCATCTGGTCAATAAAGAGTATAATTTTGCGGGCTGTATCTTTGAGGATTATCGGAACACCCGCGGACAGAAGGACCCGGCCACCATCCTTTACGGCCACCATATGAAGGACGGCTCCATGTTTGCCATGCTCCATAAATATACAGAGCAGGAGTATTACGATGAGCATCCGACTATGTGGTACCTCACGCCGACTCAGAACTACAGGCTGGACATCATCATGGGCTACGTTGCGGGGGAAAAGGACCCGGTCTATGCGCTTTTCCAGACGCCGCAGGAGATGCGGGAATACCTGCATGGAGTAGAGGAGAAATCCACCTTCGAGCCGGATAAAAAGTACGATCTGGACACCCTGAACAATGTGATCGTCCTGTCCACCTGTGCCTATGAATTCCAGAACGCGCGGTATCTCCTGGTCGCCGTGCCCATTCCCATTCACTGACAGAGGGCGCTGTTTTTTGTTCATGATCCGGCGGGCTTTGCGGGACTCTTCATCCGGAATCCGTTTGAGGAGATGAGGGCGATCTGTGTACCCAGGTCATCGGTCACTTCGATGGTATAAAATGTTGTATGTCCGCCGGCTTTGACGGTCCTGGCTTCCGCAAAAAGGGTATTTCCCCTGGCGGGTGCCAGAAAGTTGATCTGGGAAGAGAGTGTGACGGTGATACTTTCCTCTATGTCATAGTTGTTGGCTACCGCGAACGCAAAATCCGCCATTGTATAGTAAACGGCACCCATGACCCGGCCTGCCGCATTCATGTGCCGGGCATCCAGCTGCAGAGAGACCTTTGCATAGCCGGGGCGGGCTTTTTCGATCCTGATTCCGGTCGTGCCGGTCGCATAGACATCGTTTTCAAAAAACTGTTTTACTTCTTCAAGCGTTCTCATTTTTTCCTCTTTCTGCCCCTGCAACGGCACTTTCACCGTTTTTGTCGATTTCTGTCGTTAGATGGATGCAGATCGCACAGACGGCGGAAGGCAGGTGTGTAGGGCTGTATCGTTTTCCGGATCAAATAGTATCATAAAACAGGCTTTCTGTGTGAAGATGCATGCCGGAAAAATGCGGAAGAGTGCGCTGGGGATAAACAGCATTGTATTTTAAAAGGAGACAGACATGCCGCAGATCGATCTGATCACCGGGGCCCTGGGCGCCGGTAAGACAACCTTTATCAAACAATATGCACAGTTTCTGATCCGCCACGGCGGGATGGTGGGGATCCTGGAGAGCGATTACGGGGCAGTGAATATCGATATGGTGCTCCTGGAGGACCTGATGGGCAACAACTGTGATGTTGAGATGATCACAGGGGGCGACGGGATCCTCCCCCATATGCGCCGGTTCCGTACAAAGCTGATCTCCATGGCCATGACCGGATACAACCGTGTCATCGTGGAGCCTTCCGGGATCTATGATACAGACGATTTTTTTGATGCCCTGGAGGAGGAGCCGCTTTGCAACTGGTACTCGCCCGGCAGCATTATTGCCATCGTGGATTCGAATCTGCCGGAGGAGCTCTCGGAGGAGTCGGAATATCTCCTGGTCTCGCAGACCGCCTGTGCAGGGAAGGTCGTTCTGAGCAGATGCGGGCAGGACAGCAAAGAAAATGAGCAGAAGGCGCAGAGGATCCTGGCGCACCTGAACCGCGCGCTGGAGCGTTTCCGCTGTGACCGCAGGCTGACGTGGGAGGACATACTGGCAAAAAACTGGGAGAGGCTTACGGAGGAGGACTATCTGGCTGTCGCTCTGGGCGGCATGGTTCCCGCGGACCATGTGAAGATACCCCTGAAGAAGGAAGAGGGGTACGGGACGCTGTTCTATTTCGGGACCAGACTGGGCGGAGACGAGCTCAGGGCGAAGCTGACAGAGACCTTTGAGGATCCCTCCTGCGGCAATGTGATGCGCGTCAAGGGATTTGTGCGCACGGGAGAAGACACACGCGTACAGATCAACGCCACGAAAAATGAAATCGTTATCGAGCCGACGGTCTTCGCAAATGAGGTCCTGATCGTGACCGGGGAGGGCCTGCACAGAGAGAGGATCGATGCTATCTGGGCAGAGACTTCCGGGATCATTACACCGGGAGATAAGGTTTTCGGGGAATAAGAACTGCAGGGAACAAGGACTGCAGGGAACAAGGACTGCAGGGAACAAGAACTGCAGGGAACAAGGGCTGCAGGAAATAAGGACTACTATGAAAGACAGAAAAAGAATGCCGGGAAATACAGCGGAACCTGGCCTGGACAATCGAATCTGGAAGATCTGCGGGACGGACTACAGGGAAATGACAAAGAAGCTTCTGGCTGCAGCTGACCTTTCGGCGAGGATCGGGGACAGGAACACCAGGATCGGGATCAAGCCCAATCTGGTCGTGGCTTCTCCTGCCGAATTCGGGGGCACCACGCACCCGGAGGTGGTTGCCGGGATCATCGAATACCTGCAGGAACAGTCATTTTCAAACATTATTATCGCCGAAGGATCCTGGGTGGGGGACAGTACGAAGCTTGCATTTGAGTACTGCGGATATACTGCCCTTGCGGAAAAATACGGGGTACGCCTGGTCGACACGCAGAAGGAAAAATGGCATGCGGTGGACTGCGGGGGCATGAATCTGAACATCACGGATATCGTCGATGAGATCGATTTTCTGATCAATGTACCGGTCATGAAGGGACACTGCCAGACCCATATGACCTGCGCGCTGAAAAACATGAAGGGGCTCATCCCGAACACGGAAAAGAGCAGGTTCCATCGGATGGGTCTGCACAAGCCGATCGCTCACCTGCAGAAGGGGATCCGGCAGGATTTTATCGTTGTCGACCATATCTGCGGAGATCTGGATTTTGAGGAGGGCGGCAACCCTGTCGTGCGAAACTGCGTGATGGCGGCGCAGGATCCTGTCCTCGTCGACAGCTATGTCTGCCATCTGATGCAGTACCGGGTCGATGAAGTGCCCTATATCCGTATGGCGGAGCAGCTTGGCATCGGTAGCACAGACCTCTCGAAGGCGGAGATCATCCGTCTGAACGGAGAGAGCGAAGAGGATGAACTGCCCCGCATGGACCGCATTCTGGAAGTGTCCTACGCGGTAGAGGAAGTGGACTCCTGCAGCGCCTGCTACGGGAACCTCGTACACGCCCTGAATCAGCTCCGCGAGGAGGGTCTTCTGGAAAAACTGCACACGCGGATCGGGATCGGGCAGGGAATGCAGGGAAAGACCGGGACCCTCGGGATCGGGAAATGTACAAAGG
>JAFWDM010000127.1 GCA_017513005.1 Lachnospiraceae bacterium | reverse complement strand
ATTATAGCAGAATGAAAAAAACAGGTCAATGAGGGGACGGGGGGACAATGGGGACAGGGGACGGGGGTGACAACGGGGACGGTTCTTTTTGTCACGCTCTGTGTGACAAAAAGAACCGTCCCCGTTGTCACCGTCACCGCCGCTCCCCTTCGTTATTCCGTCACCTTCGCAGACCTTTCGGATAGTGGTTTTTCAGCATTCCCCCGCTCACCTTTCCCCATCCCGCGGTGCAGCCGTCGATCATGACCAGGGTCCAGCCGTTTTCCTGTTCCTCCCCGACAGGGATCGCTTCCCCCCGGATCCAGGCAGAGGCGGCAGGGCTCTCCCCTGAAAAATCAATGAATCTCCGGACCTCCCCGCCGTGCAGGGCCATGCCCAGGGCATGGGCGGGAACGAATCTTCCTTTTTTCTGCCTGCCCAGCTGCAGACCGGGGCACAGGACCCGCAGGCCCGCCAGCGACAGGCTGTCCTGCGGGACGGGGCAGGCATAGAGCGCATCTCCGAACAGGAGCAGGCGGTCCTCCGGCAGGTCCCACAGAGCCGGCCCGGCGGCGGGGTCCGGAGGAAGGAGTGCTTCGTTCTGAAAAGCGCGCCAGAGACGGACAGTCTCCGCCCGGCCGGGATCTATCTGCCCTCTTTTATTCCTGCCCGCTCTATTCCTGCTTTCCTTTTTTCTTCCTTCTTTATTCCTATCTTCTTTTTCTCCCGGTCCATACAGCTTTCTGCTGCTTCTGCCCCCTGTACCGGCAGATGCCGCGGCTAAGGGTTCTGCCCGGTCCTCTCCGCCCGCCGGTCTCCTGTCCGGCCTTCCTTCTTTCTGCAGGAGGGCAGCGAAATGCCCCTCCCCCTGCAGGCGGTGCGGCCACAGCCGCACAGTCCCGGGCAGGCTCCCCGGGGAGAACCCCCATCCTTCCGTGTCCACGCCCGGCAGTCCCGGGATCTCGATCAGGGAAAAGGAAGGATGTTCCTCCAGGAACCAGCGGATCACGTCTTCGTTTTCTTCGGGGGCAAAGGTGCAGGTGGAGTAGGCCAGTATTCCGCCAGGGCGGAGCATGGCCGCGGCCTCCTCCAGGATCTCCTTCTGCCGCCGGGCGCACAGCTGGATATTTTCCAGGCTCCACTGTGTGAGTGCTGCCTCTTCCTTGCGGAACATCCCCTCCCCGGAGCAGGGGGCATCGACGAGGATCCGGTCAAAAAACAGGGGAAAGCGGGAGGCGAGCCGCTGCGGGGTCTCATTTGTCACCACCGCATTTCGGACCCCCATCCTCTCCAGGTTGGAGGCCAGGATCTTCGCCCGCTCCGGATGGATCTCGTTGGCGACCAGAAGCCCCTGGCCCCGGAGGCAGGCCGCCAGCTTCGTGCTCTTGCCTCCCGGCGCCGCACAAAGATCCAGCACCCGGTCTCCCGGCCGGGCTCCGCAGAGCACAGCAGGGGCCATGGCGCTCGCCTCCTGGATATAATACATGCCGGCTTCGTGCCGGGGGTGCCGGCCCGGCCGCAGCTCCTCCGGGTAATAAAACCCGTCCGGTTCCCAGGGAACGGGAACCAGGGCGGCTCTGCCGCGGTCCTGCGCGCCGGCCTCTGCATCCTGCCCGACGCCAACCCCTGTACCCGGCTCTACTGCAGCCTGCCCGGCGCCAACCCCTGCACCCGGATCTGCTGTGGTCTGCCCGGCGCCGGTAGCCCCGCAAACCGCCCCGTATGGCTCCGTCAGCGCCTGCAGCGCAGGCTCCATCAGCTCCAGAAAACGCTCCGGGGTACATTTCAGGGGATTTACACGCAGGGAAAAAAAGCGTTTTCGCCCGTAGGAGGACAAAAACGCCTGGTATTCTTTTTCCGGCAAAAGGTCTCTGATCCGGAGGAGAAACTCCTCCGGCAGCCGCTCCCGCATTCCCTTTTCTTCCTGTAAAGACTGTTTCATTGCTGATCCATTCCGTCGATTCATGATTCATTCCGGTGGTTCCCGCGGGGGGAGAGGAAACAGGTCCTCCGCCTAAAAAGGCAAAAATACCTGATCGCTGTCGATCACCGTATCCTCCGTCAGGACCGTGCCGTCCTCCGCGGTCCATCCGTCCACCTCTCCGTACTTTTTCCGGAAGCTCTTGTAAAGATGTTCGCCGAATTCCTCAGTGGGGACAAAACCGATCCTGCTTCCCCGCCGGATATACACGTCCATGTCCGCAAAGCCATAGCGAAAAGTCACTGTGCAGAACCTCTCCGGAAAGGCTTCATACTCCGTATAGAAGTCCAGGCGTCCCAGAAGCCAGGCCCGCACAGCCTGCGCATCCTCCGGAAAACCGTTTTTCTCTTCCCACCTGTACGCATCCATTGCGGCACTGCTGTGGAGCCTGTCCATCCACGCGGCATATCCGACCATGCTGTCTGCCTCTCCTGTCTGCCCGGCGCCCAGATATGTTTCCAGTACGGGGACAAATGTATCCTCAAGGATCGCATGGACGGTTGATGAGAAGTCGGCGTGTGCATAGAGCTGTGTGAGCCAGCCGGGCCTGTGGTCCAAAAGCCAACTGCTGCGCTGCATCAGGTTGGGAAGTCTCCCCAGCCCCGTCGTTCCCATGGAGAGGTCGAAATCCCACACGGGTCCGCAGTACAGGAGGGGGTCCCCCGTGTCCTTATAAATGAAAAAGCTGAAACTCTCCACATCCCACTGGGCCGTAAAATCCTGCAGAAGATACATTTTGGCCCAGGAATCCGCATCCAGGTATTCCTCCCAGGGCCTGCCGGTATCAGGATTTTTCCCGTCTTCGGCATAGATCGCCTTTTCCGCCTCCCGCACATAGCCGGCAATGTATTCCGCCTCCTGCAAGGGGATCTTCTCCGGATATTTGATCACGAAATGGTGCCGCTGCGTAGAAAACCAGCAGTCCTCGTCCTCATAGCGCCCGTCCATCTCCAGCAGATACCCGCCGGTGATATCAGCCGGGAGCACCTGCCGCCCGAAAGCGTGGGTCTCAAGCCCGTCCGGGTCTGTAACAACTGTCAGCCCGTCCGAATCTGTGGCGGTTCCCTCCGGGGCCGATTCCGCAAAAGCCGCGGTTCCCTCCGGGTCCGATTCCGCAAAAGCCCCGGTCCCCTCCGGATCCTGCCGGGCAGCCGCCTCATTCGCCTTCTCCAGCTTCGCGATCCGTACACTCCCGCCCTTGGCATTGGGACGCTGCGCGAGCAGGTAAAAGCCGTTATAGACGCCGTTCAGATAGACATTCACAAAGGCGGACCCGGGCGAAGCGGGCATAGCGCACAGACGTGCGATGTCGAAGGCTGTCCTGTTGCGCAGGTTCGAATCGTCCGAACTATTTGCGATCAGGGCAAACTTTTTCGAAGCGTCCATGCCGAGGACTTCCGCAGAGTCGGTGAGATTCAGGCTGTATTGTTTTTTATCCTCGTTCCAGCTGCTGTTTCCGCGCCCGTGCAGGCTGCAGGTGCCCGAGACATCCCGGCGTCCGTCCTCCCTGAAAAAGAGGAAGCTTCCGTTTTCCCTGTGCGTTTTGTCCGCATCCACCGCCTCCATACTGCCGGAAACCGTATCGAGGTAGAGTGTGGGAACCGCATTGGCGAAGAAAAATGTGAGCTCCGCCTCTTCCAGGATCCCGCCGTCCCGGCTGACCGCCGCCGCCTGCAGACGGACTTTTCCCGGCAGGCCGGGATCCTTCGCAGGATCAGCAGGATCCTGTATCTCCGGTTCCTCTCCGGTCCCGGCTGCTCCGGCCCCGGCTGCTTTTTTCTCCGGGTCCCCATTGCCCGGATCCCCTGTCAGACTGCGCAGCTCCTCCACGGACAGGTATGTGCCGCTTTTGATGGTGAGCACTCCTCCCATGTCCGCCGGAACCGCTCCCTCCCGGCCCGGCACAGCCTCTGCCTCGTCGAAAGCCGCCTCTGCACGACCGGGGTCTGCCTCTGCCTCGTCGGAACCTTTCTCCGCCCGGTCCGGCACTGCCGAGAGTCTGAGAGAAGCAAAGCCGGTGAAGTGCAGGTAAAAACCTCCGGAGAGGTCCGCCGGCACATAGGCGGTCCACTTTCCGGGACAGCGCCGGTGCAGACAAATCTGCTGTACCGGCGCAGATGGAAAGGCGGCATCCCGGGCAAAAGCCTCCTCCGTCCGGGATACCTGACGGACTGTGCTCTGCCCGCTGAACAGGATATTTTCAAAATATGCGGTTTTCCCGCCCGTCTCTGTCTCCCCGGCAGACTGCCGCAGATGGACGGCTGCCGCCGCGGCAAGGACTGCCGCCAGCAGAAACGTCATAACCGCCAGCGCGGCAGGGACAGTCTTCTTTTTTTCCATCTTTTTAAAACCTGCTGTAAAGGTCAAACGTTTACGATGGCTCTGCGTCCCGCTTAACCGGATCTTGCCGGCGATATTCGCTCTTTATTCGTTCCGGGAGGTTTTCCTGAATATCACTTTCGTTCCCAGATAAACCAGCAGCTCCCGAAGCAGCTCCAGCAGGATCCCAAACGCGAAAATGAGCAGGATGTCCAGCAGGATGTACGCAGGAAACCATCTGGAGGAAAACTGGAGCGTATCCGTTTTCAGAAATGAATGCCACAAAAACGCCCGTGTAAAAGTATAATCATGAAAGAGATACACGCCGAAAGTACATCCGGCGATCCTGTTTACCATTCCGCTGGAGAAATGCACTTCCCGGAACAGAAGAAGCATCGACAGGGCAAACAGAGGAATCACGGCATTGTTCAGGATCCTGCCGGGAGACACCGGAAGGCTCCACGCATAGGCGGCCGCCCCGGCCGTTGCGTGGCAAAGCCCGACCCAGGACAAAAAGCCCGCCAGGAGCCAGGCGGCAAGACACAGGCAGAAAAAGAGGCCGATACGCAAAACAGAGGCCTTCCGGGCAGGCCCGAATGTCCTCCTGACCCAGGCACCGATCAGGTAAAAGAAAACCGCTTTGATGAAATCGTCATAGACAAAATCACCGAGTGCCCTGTAAAAGAAAAACCAGATATACAAAATCAACAGGACAAATGCCCATTTCTGCCGAAAAGATGCGACGAGAATATTCAAAGAAGGCGCCAGAAACAGCAAAACGGTATAGGCAAACGTGAACCACCAGACCGTCAGCGGGATGCACAGGGATTCTCTGGCAGCCGCGTGCAGGTCGATCTGCGCCCCATAATTCACGACCCGGTTCAGGACAAAGAGGAGCCCCAGCATCACAGCGCCAAAATAATGGACTTTTCCCAGGATCCCCCGAAGAGATCTGACAGATATTTTCTCCTGTTCAGCCAGAAAATAGCCGGAGATCATAAAAAAGACGGCTACGCCGACTCTTCCCCCGCTTGTGAGCAAGGCGCAGAGAAGACGATTCAGAACAGATCCGCCCGGCCACAGGACATTCGGATCCGGAGACGACACTTTCAGTATCCCGTGGTTCACCAGATGATTTGCAACGATCATGACCATCGCAATGATTCTGAGAAGTTCAAACCCGGACTCCCTTACCCTCGTTTTTTCCAATCACTTTTCTCCCTGCAATTCTATAGCCGCAGCCTGCAGTGCGGACGCAATGACCTGATCCATGTCATAGTATCTGTACTCACCGAGCCTGCCTCCGAAGACCACCTTCTCTTCCTTCTGTGCCAGTGCGCGGTACTGCGCATAGAGGGCACCGTTTTTATCGTCGTTCACCGGATAGTAGGGCTCCTCCCCCGGTTCCCATGCGGAGCTGTACTCGCGGCTGATCACGGTCTTCGGCAGGTCATTGCCCTCTGCATCTTTCCCGAACTCGAACCACTTGTGCTCGATGATCCTGGTCCAGGGGGTCTCCCTGTCCGTATAATTGACGGCGGCATTGCCCTGGAAATTAGGCATGTCCAGAACCTCCGTCTCGAACCGGACGCTCCGGTACTCCAGGGGACCGTAACAGAAGCCGAAAAAGGCATCGATCGGGCCGGTGTAGATCACCTTTTCTGCCAGCGCATCCAGCTGTGTGCGGTTCTCCAGATAGTCGCACCCCAGCCGGACCTCGATCCCCTCCAGCAAGTTCTCCACCATCTTTGTGTAACCGCCGACGGGGATCCCCTGGAACAGGGCATTAAAATAATTGTTGTCGAAGGTCAGGCGGACGGGAAGCCGCTTGATGATAAAGGCCGGCAGCTCCGTACAGGGGCGCCCCCACTGCTTCTCCGTATAGCCCTTCACCAGTTTCTCATAGATGTCCGTCCCCACCAGGCTGATCGCCTGCTCCTCCAGGTTTTTCGGCTCTGTGATCCCCGCCGCCTGCCGCTGCTCCTCGATCTTCGCGGCGGCCTCCTGCGGTGTCACCACGCCCCACATTTTATTGAATGTGTACATGTTGAAGGGCAGGGAGTAGAGTTCTCCATGATAATTGGCCACAGGTGAATTCGTAAACCGGTTGAATTCAGCAAAACGATTCACATAGTCCCAGACCTGGCGGTCATTCGTGTGGAAAATATGGGCGCCGTACCGATGCACATGGATCCCTTCGACCTGCTCTGTATACACATTGCCGGCGATGTGCGGCCGCCGGTCGATGACCAGCACTTTCTTTCCCGCCTCCCTCGCCTCATGGGCAAACACCGCCCCGAAAAGGCCTGCGCCGACAATAAGATACTCATATTTCTCTGCCATATTGTTTATTCCTCCACACATGCTTTTGCGAAGCATAAATCATCACATACTGAATCGTATTCACTCCAAGTGCCCCGAGACCACATTTTCATATTTCTTCCCGTTTGTCTCCAATGTCGCATTGATGATGACCTCCCCTTTTTTTGTCTTCCATCCGGAAACATCCAGGGTTCCCACCATCCATGTCCCGTCATCCGGATCAGGCTCCAGCAGGACAGTACTTACGGCAGAAGAGCCGTTCTCCCTGTATTGTGCCTCCATACTTTCTGCCTTCAGCCCCGAATCAAAGTCATTTTTTACACGGATCCGGACCTTACCCGTAGCAGAATCACAGGAGTCGATCTGAAGTGCATTTTTCATCTGTGTCTGCAGGCGCTCCAGCAGAACTTCCGGGGAGTCATCTGTTTTTTCCAGATACTCTAAAAACGCAGACCGTTTTCCCAGTTCCACCCTCTCGTAATAATCCCCGTACTTCTCCGACAGGGTCTCCTTCTCTGAGAAGAGATTGGTTCCAAGCCCCAGGCGATTCCCTTCGATCTGCACGCCTAGAGCCGCAAGGGTCGTCGGAAATGCATCCAGCGTGGCATATGTGCGTGTTTTCGCAGGATCCGCAGGCTGCGCTGCCGCGTTAATATACGCCACATACGCTTTCCGCCGATAGGAACTGTCTATTTCCGCACAAAAATCCTTGTCCATGGTCGTGTGATCACCGGCCAGGATCACCGTGGTATTCTCGAAAAAATCCTGTTTCCGGATCCAGTCCACAAACGCTGCCACCTGCCGACTGGAACACGCGATCACATTTGCGTACTGGTTCTCCCCGAATTCATCTTTGCAGAGCCGGCAGACATAGCCGTCCTCAAAATGCGTATCGACCGTCAGGAGAGTGAGGTGGAACGGCGCATCTTCCGCCGCCATCTCTGTCAGCCTTTTTTTCGCAAATGCAAAGAGCTTTTCGTCCTCGTATCCCCAGAACACCTTGTAATCTTCCGGGATCCATCCCTGCTCCTTTGCATATAAATAATCGTCGATCTCAAAATCACCATGCTCCCGGTAGTAGAGCCTCCGCCCTCCGAAAGTAGCATTGGAACCGATCATGAGAACCTGTTTATATCCTTCCTCCTGCAGAATGTCCCCGAGGCCTTTGATGCCCGGAAAAAAGCTCTCCTGCGTATCCATATTATTCTTGCCGATCGATATTTTAAGCGGAAGCCCTGTCGTCTGGGCAAACATTCCGCCTGTCGTAAACGACGTACCCACATAGACGATCCCGCCGTTCAAAGCATCCGAACTGCCGGAAAAATCTTCATTATCCCTGGCAAGCGCAGTCAGCTCCGGAATCACATTTTCCGGAAATGCACCTCCGGAATCCCGGTCCGCGAACGTCACTTCCATCGATTCCAGATAAATATAGATCAGGTTTCTCTTCTGTTCTGGAAAGGTGAGTTTTACATCTGCCGTGCTTACATAGTTGTCCTGAATGAACATGGACTGGTCCGCCTGGCCGGCGAACCACTCCTCTACATGCAGTCTTTCCCAGACATACCGGCGGATCAGGACCACACTGAGCAGGACAGCCGCCAGGCACCCTGCCACAACCCGCATCCGGTACCGGGAATTCCTGCTTCTGACAGCCAGCAGAATATAGGCTCCTACTACAAAAAAGACAGGAAGAATGCCTTTTACGGCATAGTCCAGAAGCATCCCGTTTCCGGTTCCCTCAAGGGGCATCTGCAGCTGAAAAATGATCTCATCAATATCGATCTCGCCCCAGGTCGTGAGGCCCCAAAGAGCCCCGAACCCGATAAAAGAGACCAGGAAAAGAAGGAAACCTGTCAGAACTGCCAGTCCCTGCCATACTCCTTTTTTCTTCATCTGTAATGCATTCCCTGTCTGCATCCGGCAGAGTCCTCTCTTAAAACGGCATTTACAGCCCGCTGTACGCCATAGTAAAAAACAGGTTTGCCAACCCTGTTTTTTCTCATTTCCGGAAATGGAAGGTCTCCGCAATTCCCTTCCAGAGCTTATCCTTATCACTCAGATTCAGCGGTGTCCCGTCTGCCAGTGTGTAACCGCTGCTGTCAGCCGTCCCGGTATACTCCCCGGACAGCTGCGGCCACTCGATTCCAATCTCGGGATCATTCCAGGCAAGTCCACCCTCGTCCCCGGGGCGGTAAAAATCCGTGACCTTATAACAGAACTCCGCCACATCACTCAAAACCAGAAAACCGTGGGCGAATCCTTCGGAAATATAAAACTGCTTTTTATTTTCGGCCGAAAGGAGGATCCCGTACCATTTTCCGTACGTCCTGCTTCCTTCCCGCAGATCGACCGCCACATCAAAGACCTCTCCCCGGATCACCCGCACCAGCTTCCCCTGTGGATACTGCTTCTGGAAATGCAGTCCGCGCAGAACGCCCTTTACAGACATGCTCTGATTATCCTGCACAAAGACCATATCCAGACCTGCCTCATGCATATCATTTTGATTATAGGTCTCCATAAAATATCCCCTGCTGTCGCCGTGTACAGCCGGTTCGATCACATAGAGTCCTTCTATCTCTGTCTTTGTCACTTTGATCCGTCCCATGATGTCCTCCTGTCAGATTCCTGTTCCCGTTCTGTTTTGTATTCTGCCTGCAGCTCCTGCAGTTCTTTGTGCAGAAGCGCAATAGTCTGGCTCATTCTCCGCACATTTGCCGTCACTTTGGAAAGCGCGACCGTCAGGGTAAAGATGATGACCAGTGAAAGAAGAAAGCCAAGGAAAAAAATCATATTCATCGGCGAATAGATGCCCAGCAAACGGGAGATCGATCTGATCATCCCCGGAAAGAGCACCAGAAAGACCAGAACGATATCCGCGAACAGCCATGCGAGCACATACTTCAGCTCCAGATCGCGTTTTCTCACCATATTGATGATCACAGCCAGCCCGATCGCCAACAGAATCAAAAGAATGATTTGTATCCGCAGAGACATGGTATTACCTCAGCCTTTCTATGATGATCGCCAGAGTGACCTTGATCATATAATAGACGGATTTATTCAGGGAAATAGAGGATTCCCCGCTCTCCCGCTCTTTCATGATGACCGGGACCTCGATAACTTTATACTTTTTGCGAAGAAGCCTGCAGACTGTCTCCGGTTCGGGATAGTCCCTGGGATAATCTTTCACAAACAGTTCGATGGTCCGGCGGCTGCACATGCGCATGCCGCTCGTAGCATCCAGGATCGGTTTCCCGAACAGAACACCGGAAAGGACTGTGAAGAGACGAATGCCGACTCTGCGCATACCGGAAGACTGAAACCCCTTCTTCTCTATGAACCTAGATCCGATGACCATATCCGCGTTTTCCCGCAGCAGAGTCTCCTCCATCTTCTCCAGATAGGCAGCATCGTGCTGTCCATCCCCGTCCATCTGCACCGCGATATCATAACCGTATCGGAATGCATAAAAAAAGCCGGTCTGCACCGCGCCTCCGATCCCGAGATTGACCGGAAGATCCAGGACAGGGATCCCATGATCCTGACAGATCTGCAGCGTATCGTCTTTTGAAGAATCATTGATGACAATGATGTCATAAGACGGTGCATTGTTCCTGATGTTCTGCACAGTCCGCAGGATGCTCCCGCTTTCATTATAGGCTGGGATGATGACAAGCTTTTTCATTCGGATCTCTCCAGACGATTGGAATTCTGTGCCTTTGCATACTGCCGGCTCAGGGCACCTGCAATCTTTTCCGGCCAAAATTTACAGTACATGATATATTCTTCCTGCGTGCGCATGTGATCCCCGATGATCGCGGATGTCTCGGAGTCTTCATGGATGCGGTGGCCCATAAGCGGCTTTGAGCTGTACAGAAAATCTCCCCGCAGTCTGGAGATCATCTCCCACGCCTCCCAATCCTCACAGGAGCGGAAGCCATGCCGGAATACAGCATACGGAAGGTTCTCTTTTGCATATGCCACCGAAGGACAGCAGATGGGAGACCCGAGAGAAAGGATCCTTCTCCGGATCCATCTCGATCGCTGCGCGCCGGGCAGCCGGATCGGAAGGAGCATCAGTCTCTTGATCTGCAGCAGGCGGTTCTGATAGGTCTTCTCACCTTCCCGGATCTCATAATAATCGCTGAAAAAAAGCAGCGGTCTCGAGGAAGATTCCATTTTTTCCAGCACGCATGCGAGATAGTCCGGCTCATACACATCGTCCTGGTGCGCGATCGTGACATAAGGCGTCTGCGTGCGCGCGTATGCAAAATTCCAATCCTGTGTGATCCCGCCCTCGCCATGGTTAATGAACAGCGGAAGCCCGTATTTTTTTGCGATCCCTTCTATAAATGCATTCGGAGTGGATGTTGCGACCAGAATATTTGCCGGCACTGTCTGTGCAAGCAGGGAACGGATACACTCCTCCAGATAGGGACTCTCCCTGTAGGCACAGACCGCAAATGTATGCAGATGTTTCATACTTGTGCTTCATGACCTCCGTTCACAGAATCATTTGATAAAACGCTTTACCCTATTTCGCCTGCCTGCCGAAGCGCCTCCAGATATCTGCGCAGCGCATCCTTCCAGTCCGGAAGCGGGACAAAGCCGTTTTCTGTGAGGCAGGTCTTGTCCAGGCGGCTGTTAAAAGGTCTTGCAGCCTTCGACAGCCCGTATTCCTGCGTCGTCACGGGAACCACCTTTGTCGTATATCCCGCCTGCCGGAAGATCTCGCAGGTGAAATCGTACCAGGAGATATATCCCCCCTCATTCGTGGCATGATAGATCCCGTATTTCTCCGTTCCTATCATATCGACGAGCAGCCGGGCAAGATCAAATGTATAGGTAGGGGTCCCGATCTGGTCGTTGACGACCCGGACTGTATCATGCGTTTTCCCGACATTCAGCATAGTCTTGATGAAATTTTTACCGTTCAGGCCGAAGACCCACGCGATGCGTACGATAAAATACTTGTCCAGAATACCGGAGACCGCCAGTTCTCCCTCCAGTTTCGTCTGCCCGTAGACATTCAGCGGCCGAAAATCCCTGCAGCCGGGCTTCCAGGGTTCCGTCCCCTGTCCGTCAAACACATAATCCGTGCTGATATAGACCATTTTACAGCCGGCCTGCCTGCATGCCTGTGCGAGATTCTCTGTGCCGCCCGCATTGATCGCGCGGACTTTTTCGATATTGTCCTCATCCTCGGCGGCATCCACTGCAGTCCATGCCGCGCAATGGATCACTGCATCCGGGGTGCATTCCCCCATTACACGAAATACAGCATTTCTGTCTGTGATATCCAGCTGTACGTAGGGCATGACCGTGACGGGAGATCCGTCCGCTGCTCCGGCATAAACAGGTGCAATATCGCTTCCGATCCCCTCGATCCCTCTTTCGTACAGCTCATTCATCACGTCGTGGCCAAGCTGGCCTCCGACACCGGTCACCAGTACTTTCATCGCCCTATCCCTTCTTCTCTTTTGCACATGCGGCTTGCCTCATTGGCTCTGACATGCTTTTCTGACAGGCAGGTCCGGCTGCTGACACTGACTGCCCGATCAGCGGTTCCCGTACATCTGCTCGTAATAATTCTGGTAGTCCCCGTCGATAATGGGCTGCCACCAGGACTGGTTGTCCAGATACCAGCGGATCGTCTTTTTAATGCCGTCTTTAAACTTCGTTTCCGGAAGCCAGCCGAGTTCATTGTGGATCTTTGTCGGGTCGATCGCATACCGCAGGTCGTGCCCCTTGCGGTCTGTCACATAGGTGATCAGACTCTCCGGTTTTCCGAGTTCCGCACAGATCAGCTTCACGATATCGATATTCCTCATCTCGTTATGCCCGCCGATGTTATAGACTTCACCGACGCGGCCTTTGCGCATAACGAGGTCGATCGCCTTGCAGTGGTCCTCCACATACAGCCAATCACGGACATTCAGCCCTTCACCGTAAACAGGAAGCGGCTTGTCATGCAGCGCATTGATGACCATCAGGGGGATCAGCTTCTCCGGGAAATGGTAGGGACCGTAATTATTGGAGCACCTGCTGATGGAGACCGGAAGGCCATAGGTCCTGTGGTACGCGAGAACGAGCAGGTCCGCCCCCGCCTTGGAGCTGCTGTAGGGACTGCTGGTATGGATCGGAGTCTCTTCCGTAAAGAACAGGTCAGGACGGTCGATCGGCAGGTCCCCGTACACCTCATCCGTAGAGACCTGATGATACCGGGTGATGCCGTATTTCCGACAGGCATCCATCAGCGTGGAAGTGCCGATAATATTGGTCTGCAGAAAAATCTCCGGATTTTCAATCGAGCGGTCCACGTGGGACTCCGCAGCGAAATTCACGACGATGTCCGGTTTCTCCTCCTCGAAAAGGCGGTAGATCCCCTCTCTGTCGCATATATCCATACGCACAAAGCGAAAGCCCGGATCCTCCATCACAGGTGCAAGTGTGGACAGATTCCCTGCATAGGTAAGCTTATCAATGCAGACGATCCGGTCCTCCGGATGTGTTTTTCTCTCATAAAATACAAAATTACTGCCGATAAATCCGGCTCCGCCGGTCACAATGATCGTCATACTTCACCTCCATGAAATGTAAAATACCAGAATCAGTTCTGTAATGCAAGCACAGCGCCTTCTCTCAATCCATCATGATCACCGAACAGGAAAAGGTCGATATGATCAGATTGCAGAACGTCACAAACAAGAGCACATCCGCGAACCAGAGCAGGCCCTGGTCCTCCGTTGTCTTTCTCGCGATCACTCTGTTCTGCAGGCATAAAAAAGGCAGGATCACATAGGGAAGAAAGTATCTTCCCTGCAGACCTTCGATCGTCTCGCTCCCGACGGTAGTCCAGGAAAGCAGCATAGACACCGAGATCAGACCCACTCCTGCTGCCGTGAGCAGGGCGATGTATCCTTTCTGCCGCGGGGAGAACCAGACTCGCCCGTCCTCCCTGTTCAGTGCAGCGATCAGCAGGAGGATGAGGAAGGCAAAGATGATCAGCCAGGGAGCATTTACCTGCTGCTGGGCAATATTGATCCCGACCACATCCCCCAGCAGGTTCTGCCCCTTTATGACCGCAGTGCTTTCAAAGACACGGAACAGACTCCCGGGGGCTGTAAAGAAATCCGACAGGGTATAGAGCGTGGCCTTCCCCTCCGCCTTCACGGCTGTGCCGGAACTCCTGACGAGGATCCCCGAGACCCGCACGATAAATTTGAACGAAAAAACCAGCAGCATGGAGAGCAGGGTATAGCCCGCGATCTCCCTCCACATCTTTCTGTTTTTTCTGCGGACGAAGGGAAGGAGCAGTAAAAAAGCGGTGAGCGGCAGATACGCGCCCCCCTTGTTGGCTGCCAGAAACCACCCGCATACAACGACCAGGAGCAGGTCTCCTACACTGACGTTGTCCTCATAAAAAATATGCAGCACATAGGCCAGAAACAAAAAGACAGCCGCGATGATCATCCCGTCATAGGAGCAGGACACATTCTGGTTCAGCATCTTCGGCAGCAGCCCGATGAGCGCGAAGACCCCCTTGCCGAAAGGCGCTTTGCGCACGGCGATAAACATCAGCCAGGAGACAGCAATGACATTGAACCATCTCGCCATCATGATCATCGTCAGAAGATTCCGCCTCAGAAGCCTTGCGCACGTAAACCCGGCCGCCGCAGGCAGATAGTTGAGCACAGTGACATTATCGATGGCATTTCTCGCGTACGCCGGAACCAGCTGCGTATCCCAGCCGGCCCCTTCGAAAAGCTGCTCCGACATCTCACAATACATATAGGGGGCCAGAGACATTGTGTTTCTGATCCCGGAATCCACATCACAGGCCCGCTTGTAGATCCTGTTCGGTCCGGGGATCTCCCGGATCCCGAGAAACTCATTGGACATTCTGTAGATCGTATCGACATGCGTCCGCTCATCGGGCACACAGTAGGGCGGTACGATCAGACTGAAGAGAAACCCCATGCTGATCGCGCTCACCAGAAAGACATATTCGATCCGGATATTGCGGACACGGATCAGAACGCCGACCCCCAGAACCACGATCATCATCCCTGCGACTATAATCAGATACCAGAAGCTGATTCCCTTATTCACATCGAAAAACGTGATCATACAGAGTGAACTCTTCCTGATCTCCCCGTCCCTGTTAAGGACTGTGTTGGTACGGCCGGAGGTAGACAGACGGATCCCGTACTCTCCCGTATCTCTCCCCCGGATCACGATCCTGTATTCCCTGCCTTTGGAATCAGCAATGTTTCTGCCGAAACCCAGCCAGACGAACTTTTCCTTATTGTCTCTGACCTGTGTTGATTTTACACCCGGCGCGATCACTCTCGTGACGTCCATCAGGGTACCGGCTTCATATTCCCTGTCCACCAGCAGCTCATCGGTGTCATTGTCATATACCTGTACCAGCAGCGACCCCTTCACATACTTGACTGTGTCGGAGACATTTTTCAGACGTTCCTTTTCTTTCGCCGAAACATAAAAGGACTGGCTGGATGGCTCCTCCCCGTCCGAATTGTTCTGAACAGCGAGCCCGATCCCACAGAAGTTTCTCTTACACGTCCGGATCACCTGTTCAACCACCGTATCGTCTGCCACTGCGATCCGACTGCTCAGGTCATAGTCATCCATACAGACCATATCCGCATCATAGCGCGCACTCACACGGCTCACCGCGCGCCAGTAGGCAAATTCCGCCAGAAGGACCATACATAGCGCAGTGACAGCTGTCACAAGAGCGATCCTCCGAATCGGAACCGGCTTCCGGACCGAATCTGTCCCGGTTCTCCCGGCATGCATGGACCGGATGGGGAACCTGAACTTCCTGTGGAGCAGCATCAGGGCAAAGCCGAGGGCTGCTTCGATGAGAAGGAAGAGCAGGGGTCTGAGCAGGTTAAGACTGTGTTTCTTGTGTTTGAAGCTCAGGCACAGGGTCTGCTCCGAGACATCCCCGTCCAGAATCGTCACGTTGTCATGAAGGGCTTCGTCCGAGAGTTCAAAAAAGACCCCACGCTTGAAAAACCCCTGTGAATGCAGCCGGATTCTGACATGAGTCCCCTTCGGAATCTCATCCTTAAAAGCAAAGTACATGCCATTGTCATCCGCTGCGCTCTGCGGCTGATCGGCGACGTTGAAAACAGACTCGGTCAACAATTCCCCGGTATCCGCCTCTGTGACTGTCATGATCAGCTTTTCATTTGTGAAAAGCAGATTCAGCTCATTCAGGAATCCATAAACTGCCGCGCCGCTCAGATGGTTCTCTTCCACTGTCACCAGCATCTCCGCGTCCTTGTGATCATTGATCTCACAGACCGCGTCCCCTGTTCCCCCGAAAGGCCAGGAGGAAAAGGACTGAGAATCTGCAAAAGGAAGCTGGACCAGAAAAAGAACTATGATGACAATATAATAGATCCGGAAAAAAGGGTCCATTTTCCGGATGATACCGAAAAGCTGCCCGCCGGTTCCCAACCTGTGCCCGGCGCCTCTCCTGCTCCTCTTCCCAGGGACATATCTGTTTTCTGATCGATCCATCTCTGTACCTCATAACGCCTTGACGGCGGGACTTTTTCTGGTGAAGGTCTGCGGCGCTGTCTGTTCACGCCCGATCGGGGGCGGAGGCAAAGCTTCGCATTTCTGTGATGCTGCAGCATCTGCACCCGGCCGGAAGACCGGTCGTGCGCAGATTTTCAGCTTTTCACGAAGTCCTGTTTACCCTATAATAAAGATGTATAGAAACCGCTGCGGCAGCCGGACTGCCGCTATGCTTTTTTCGAGGAGTCCATATGCGCATTTTTCGAACCTACTACAGTCATAAAACTCTGCGCTCTGCACAGCGCAGGGCTGCGGCAGCCAGAAACGCTGCCCTGATCGACAAGAACAGGGACCGCAGGATTCTTGTCGTTCTCCACCTCTTCTACCCGGAGAGCTGGAAAGAGATCCGGGAATACCTGCTGAACTTTTCCGGCTACACCTGGGACCTCTGTATTACTTTTCCGGATATGATCGAAGAAAAACTGGACCGGGAGGATATCCTGTCCATCAATCCCCGTACCCGTTTCCTGAAAATGGAGAATAAGGGATTTGATATAGGCCCCTTTCTCATGGCTGTCCGCGAGTACGACCTGACTTCCTACGAGGCAGTCTTTAAGCTCCAGTCCAAAGGGGTTAAGCGTATCTTCATTTATATCTACCGTCAGCTTTTCTTCGGGCGGGACTGGTTCCTGAACCTGTATGAAGGCACCGTCGGCGCCTCTGTCATTCACCAGACGATCGACAGGATCCTCAATGACCCCGGGATCGGCATGATCGGTGCCCGAAACCTGATCGTGCATGACCCCGTCCACAAGGAAAACCTGATCATACGCCGTCTGCAGGAAGCCGGCATCCGGGTGGAGAAGGGCTACCGCTTTCTCGCAGGCACCTGTTTTGCTGTGAAGCCTTCGTGCCTGCAGTCTCTGAAGGAACTGCCTTTTACCCTGGACGACTTTGTACCCGTTCCATCCTCCCGGGGAATGAGCCTCGCCCATGCATTAGAACGCTATATGTGCATCCTGGCAGAAAAGGAAGGGCTTCGCATTGAGGGCAACGATGTGCTGAAACTGCGCAGAGTTATCCGCCACCCTCTCGAAAAAGTCCTGTACGGGATCTCAAGCGAACGCCTGCATGACCTCCCCTACGATTTTGATGACGAGTATTTTCTCTGGCGCCTTGACAATCGTTTTGTCCGGTGGCAGGTCCGCAGAATGAAGGTCGGTGACCTCAGGTACCAGATGGGTCCCGGTGAAAAGATCCTCCCGCTCGAGGAGACATGGCCTTACCGCTTCCTGCAGGGAGACCGGGCTCCCTATGAGGAATACTGCCGGCTCCATAAGGAAAAAGGGTATCCCTCCATGACACCGGAACGCTTTGAAGCGCTGATCCGCTCCATGTCGGAAGAGGGGTTTGATCCGAGACACATCATCCTGGTCAATGAACTGGGGGTCATCCGGGACGGCCAGCACCGCGCCTGCTGCATTGCCCACAAACACGGACTTGACTATGAGATAGATGTACTGGAAGTGGAGAATATCGATCGGATCTGGCTCATAAAGCGCCTGATCCCCGGTCCTGTCGTCCGCCTCTACTACCGGAAACGATTCGGGGTAGAGCCACTGCGGAGCAGCTTTTGTGCCGCGGAAAGGAAATAGGTGTTTCTGCCTGCCGCAAGCAGCACGGCATAGGCGGCGGGGCACAGAACAAGTCCCAGGAGCAGGGAATGCAGGGGCGATAAACCGGTCCGCCCGACACCCGCGCTGATCCCCAGGATCAGTGCGGCTCCTGCCGCCGCAAAAGCGGCCTGGACCAGGACCTCGTGTACGTCCACGTAATGATCCAGGTCACGCAGGCGGACAAGGCAGATGATCATGACCATCGCTTCCGCGATCACTGTAGTCACCGCTGCCCCATCCTGGCGAAGAACGGGAATCAGAAAAATATTCAATCCCACATTAACCACAGCCGCAACGATCGTCGCGGAGAGACTGGTTTTTTCAAAACCATTGGGCGTATTGATACAGTTTACGACCACGCCGCTCCCCACGGCAAACAGCAGGGCTATGGCCAGAATCTGCAGAGATCGCACGGCGGGCAGATACCGCTCTCCCGAGATAATGAAGATAATATTTTTTGCGTATACTGCCAGTCCCGTCATACTGGGAACAAGCAGCAGGATCAGAACACAACAGATTCGAGTCAGAAGCTTCCGGTAATTCTGCCAGTCTCCGTTGCCGGCGAATCGGGACAGCCGCGGAATGGTCACTGTGTAAACGGCTGTCATCAGCCTCTTGATGATCTGGTAGATCTTGACAGACACAGCATAAAGACCTGTATAGTAATCTCCCGCGATCCAGCCCAGCATCGTCGTATCTGCGCTCACATAGATCGTGATTGCGAGATTGTTTGCAAAAAAAATGAACATCGGATACAGATGCCGGAAAACTGCCGGATCCGAAAGGATACGGATATGCACATAGCGTCTGCAGTAGATCCAGTTTGCTACGCACATTAAACCGCTTGACATCACGGAGATGCAGGCATACTTCAGATAGTCCTCCGGCCTGTGAATAAAGAGAAAAAGTGCCGCAATGCTCAGGATCTGAATAACGATACTGCGGACCGCGATGTAGAAATAATCCTCATAGACCGTATTGACCCACTCGACACCCAGTGTCGTCAGAAAGATCGTCAGGCTCTGGATCAGAATAACAGCCCTGTAATCCCTGAACTTCGGAACCAGCAGGAGCATGATAAACAGGACCGCATAGGATACCGCTGTTGTCAGGAGATTCAGTGTAAAGATCTCCGAGGCAAAACGCTCAAACTGTGCGCCCCTTTTTTTTCTCACTCCTTCCCGCACCCCGTAGGTGGTGATCCCGAGAGCGGCGAAAAGAGCAAAGTATGTAATGATCGAGTTTGCGTAATTGACCTTCCCGATACTCTCTACCTGCAGAACGCGGGAAGTGTAGGGGAAGGTGATCAGCGGGAAAACGATCGAACATCCGACTTTGATAAAGTTCAGGATCGCATTGACGCCGATCGATTTTTCCCCGGATGCTCCCTTCCGTTTGTCCCGTCCTGTATTGCCGGTGCTGCCGGCACTGTTTTCTTTTTCCATATAATCGCGCTTATCTCATATTCCGCACCGCACTTCTGCGCATCCGACAGTGCGTAGCTTTGCCGCAGGGCGCTTATCTCATTTCCTCAGCAGAACGAATCCTGCCCTTTGCAGAAGCAAGGGCCTTTCCCGCCGAGATAACCGGAACCTTTGCCATCTCCACGGCCAGATCCACACCTGCAAGAACCTTTACCTCCAGAACCTCTATCTCGTGGTCCAGACCATACCGGTGGGCCAGCCAGCACGCGCGGTGCTGCCCGTCCTTGAGGATATTCTTTTCATCGACCATGATAATATGTTTCCCGTCGAAACTGTCTACCTCCATGGAACGGATCAGGGCATCATATCTCTGCGGAGACATCAGCGGACGGCCGCTCTCTTCATGGATCCTGCAATACTCCTCGTAGACCTCCCGGTTCCCCTGCAGATATTGATAGGGAACACACGCAGACAGGGGAATGATCTCCCCCTCCTTTCCCATGCGGTAGCGTAGATCTCCCAGCCGGATCTTTTTCGTTCTGTATTTCACCATAAAATGATCCAGGGCCCAGAAAAAGAACTCATCATCGTATTCGTAGGGAAGATCATACAGGCGCTCGCTCGAGAGCGCCTCGAAATCATGTTCCAGCGGAGACTTGAAAGCCCTCTCCAGTCCCATGACCCGGTTCCCCCTGAGGACAAACCCCTGCTGCGTCACAGCGATCGTCATATATCGCTCGAGAATATGCCCCAGGCTCAATCCTCTCGACGGCGGGACAGGTACAAAATCCTCCAGTCCGGCGGGAAAATCCGCCAGCGGCTGCAGACACTGCGGCTTTACCGCGAAACAGGTCCCTGCTACAAACCGGTATCCCTTCTTCGCCCGAATCCCGTACTCATCCAGCTTCCGCAGGACCATACTCTCCTTGTGGGGCGGATCATGTACGATCAAATTCGAAGCGGCGCACATTCCGATCGCGGGATCGTTGGCAATGGCATCAATCGTTGTGTGGATGGTCCCTGCACCGACGATTCCTTCAAAGAGGTTCCGGAACCAGTCCCTTCCGACAAAGAGCTGCCTGTAGATATAGATCCACGGACGATGTGTCCCCTTGGACTGAAGTTTGAAAACGACATCATAGTCCATGAAATCCACCTGCCGCAGCGCTGTCAGGAAGGGGCCGATGTCAAATCCCCTGTTTTCAAAACGGAAAAACCTCGTTTTCCCGTTCAGTTTCCGGATATCATCGAAATCCAGCTTCTCCTCCAGAAAATCCGGATACGTTATGCACAGATCCCACTCATACCCCTCAAAATTGTGCAGGTATTCCCGGATCTCTTTCCAGCTCTCCGGATAAAACAGATGCAGGAACACGAGGATCCTCTTTTCACTGTTCTTTTTTATAAGAGCCCCGTACCTGGCTCTGCCCAATGCACGGGCAGCCCCGCGGCGCACACCTTTTTGGTAATATCTGTTTGCCATCTGTTCTCCTGCTCTGTCGTCTTCTACAGCTTTTCAGTTACTTGCCTCTTTGCAGTCCTGCCCCGGCTGCCGTCCGCAGGCACTGCGTCACTGTCCGTTCCCCGGGACGCCGCTCACAGACAGGCCAGGGTCCTGGCCGTTCCGGTCTTCAGATCGAACATGCCCTTCCATCCCAGCGCCTCCAGGCGCGAAGCATCCAGGGAGGAATTGTCCATGGGATTAAAGACAGCCCGCTCCGCGTCCGTCGGCAGATCGAAAAGGACCTTTCTCCCGGACGCATCCGCAAAAGCCTCCGCCATCTGACGGATCGTCACGACGCTCTCCCGATTGGAAATATTGTAAGCTGTCCCGCTCTCCCCGCACAGCAGGATCACCAGAAGCGCCGACACGCAGTCCAGCACGTAGCAATAGGACCGGAGCTGGCTGCCGCTGCTCTTCAGGACGATATCTCTGCCCACCGCCACGTCGCGCGGGAACTGGGAGGAAGCTCGGTTATCCGCCTCTGTCATCGTCGGGCCGTAGACATGTCCGGGGCGCGCAATAACAAAATCGACGCCTGCTTCTGCCCGCATGGACGCACAGAGCGTCTCTGCCGCCCGTCTTGAAACAGGATAGCAGGACCGGGGATCCAGAATGTTGACAGTACCGAAAATATCCTCACGGAAGGGATCCTTCGATTCCTTCCTTCCATAAACCTCGCTGGAGGAGACGAACAGGAACCGGGAGCCCTCTGCTGCCGCAGCCATATCCAGAAGCGTCCGGGTCCCGAGGATCGTCGTCATCATCGTCTGTGCCGGAACCGTGCCGTACAGCCCCGGATTCGCGTTCCCCGCGGCATGCACGATGAAAGCAGGCATCGGATCCGGATAGGCCTCCGGACCGGAGGGATTCAGGGCATCATAATAAAAAAACGAGATCTTCCCCGCTTCCGCCCTTCCGGCAAACCGGTCCAGGACCCGGTCCCGGCTTCTTCCGCCTGCCAGGATCCGGATCTCCGCTCCCTCATCTATATTGCACTGCGCGAGAAAATCCACCACCGCCGAACCGATCAGGCCGGTCGCCCCGGTGATGAGTACACATCTGCCGCAGAGCCTTCTCCAGTCGGGAACTGCCGCCCGGATCCGGCGCAGATCCTCCACATATGACTCGTGATAGTTCATGCCTTTCGTTCCGGCTCCTTTTACGAATAATCAAAGGATCAAACCTTCGCTATTCCTTGATCCAGTTGTCCTGGGAAGTGTGCAGCAATGCCTTGAAAATACGCAGATCCTCGAGCGTCGTGATCTTAAGGTTCTCTTCAGACCCCTTGGAAAACCAGGTCGTCCTGCCCAGTTCCTTCATCAGCATACAGGATGCGGCGGTACCTGTGATTCCCCGCTTCTGCGCCTCCATATGCGCTTCATAGAGCTCCTGCAGACGATAGGTATGCGGCGTCTGTGTGCGGAACAGCCGCTCTCTCTCCGTCGATGTGCAGGAGGAGATCCCGTCATCGCTCTCAAAAACCACTTCTGTACAGGGGATCACGGCGACAGCGCTCCCGTGCATGGAGAAGGTCGCCAGACTATCCGAGATGATCTGGGCGGACACAAGCGGCCGGTTTCCGTCATGAACCATGACGACCGTATCCTCCGGCGCCTCCTCTTTCAGTTTTGCAAGCCCGTGGAAAATGGACTCCTGTCCCGTTTCGCCTCCCGGAACGATCCACTTCAGCTTGGTGATATTGAACTGCTTTGCATAAGCCCACAGGACATCCGTCCAGGAAGCGATCGTCACGACGATGATAGCATCAATCCCCGGATGCTTCTGGAATGCTTCCATCGTATGGATGATGACCGGCTTATTATCCACGTGAATAAACTGTTTCGGGATATCCTGGTGCATCCTGGTCCCGCTTCCCGCAGCCGTCAATAATGCGATCGTCATGTATTTCTCCTCTTATACGTATCATTTTTACCCGTGAACCGACATGCCTGCACTGTCCTATGACAATGACAATGTGCCGGGTGCCGTCCCCTGCCTCTTTTTTGAAATCAGCCTTCCTCGCCCAGATCAAGTTCATAAGGCGGATGATTGTGCCGTTTGTCCTCCGGCGGCAGTGTCATATAGTCCCCGAACCGTTTGGAGAGATAAGCATCTACATCCGCCGGTTCACAGATCTCCTGCCCGTCAAAGGGCATGCGCTGTACTGGAAAGATATCTTTCTTCTCCACGATGCTGATAAAAGGCTTCGGGTCATGCAGATAATTGGCTCTTTTTGTCTCCTGCCCGTTGTAGCAGCCGGAGACCCTTTTTGCCCTTTGATAAAGCCAGCGCGGCGATACTTTCATCAGATGAAGCGCGTTATGCACGGTCTTGCAGGTAAACGTGACTGCCCTCCCAAGACTCCCTCCAAAATACAGCACCGGCTCGTCGACCCAGTACAGAATCAGGAGCTTTCCCCAGAACCAGCTGCGCCATCCGTGGATCTTCATGAGGATCTCGTTGTCCGGAATATTATCGAAACAGTAGATGTCCAGAAAAACCCCCAGTTCTCCCTCGATATTCTTCAGGGCTTCCTCCTTGAACTTCGTCCCCTTCCTGCACCAGCGGGTTGTCATCAAAGGATAATTCTCCATTGTCCGAGCGTTGATGACAGTATATTTTTCCCTGTACTTTTTTTTCTTTGCAATGCGCAGGAATTTCTCGTAATCCTTCCGGAGAAGACCGACGTCGATATCATCGTCCCAGGGGATCATCCCGTGGTGGCGGACCGCACCGATCGCTGTTCCGCCACATCCGAAATAGGTGAGTCCGTGTTTCCTGCACAGGTCATCAAAATCCTTCAATATTTCCAGTTCTATTTTCTGCAGCTTTTCCAGCGTTTCTCTGTCGTATTCTTTATACAGCATATCCAAGTCCCTGTTCCCTCTTCTACTGCTTTTTCTCTGATCAGCCGATCATACGCTTTTCATGCCGGTACCTTATCCCTTTATGACCCTTTTTCATATAAGCCTTTTTCTTTTAAAAGTCTTTTCTTAATTTGATTTTATAAGTCTCCTCTTAAAATATATAAGTTTCCTCTTAAATTAGAAGAGCTTCCTAAAGAGATTTTGAATTCATAAAGATATTTTGAATTCATAAAGATAATTTGAATAAGAAGAGATTCTATAACCTTCCCATAAGAAAAAGCCCCCGGATCAGGAAGTCCTCCAACCGGTTATCTCTGTAACATCCTTTATACAGCGTCTTCCGAATCCGGTTCCCCGGTTTTAAATACCTCTCGAAAACTTCTCTTTCCTTATCAGGAATAATGTCATAATAGGCATGATAAAATTCCTCAAATCTGTCATAGACCCGGTCTCTGCCGGACTGAAGAAGAAATGTCCGGATTTGCCAGAACAGGTGAGACACCCTGTTTCCGCCATGAAGCTCCTGCGGAGATGCATTCTCCCCGTAACGCCTGTAGCAGGCGGTCGGTTCCACATCCCAGATCACCTTTCCTGCACATCTGCAGTACAGATAGACGACCTGGTCGTGCACACAGAGTTCCAGCGGTTCGCGGTCTCTGATTCCCGCTGCAGCACATTCATTGAAGACCTCCGTAAAGCCGAAGGTATTCATATCCCCTGTCGTGATGTATTTGATAAGCGAGTGCCTCTTATAGGCATTCCGGTTTGGTTTTTGCGGGTTGCAGTCTGCGTCTCCCCAGTAGAAATCCCCTACATAGATCGCGGGGATCTCCGTACCATACCGCTCCAGCGCCCTTACTGCCCGGCTGATCTTGTCAGGCAGCCAGATGTCATCCTGGTCGCAGTAGGCGTAATAGTCCGCCCCCCGGCAGTTTGCCAGAAGCCAGGCAAAGCTCTTCCTGTAGCCGAGATTTTCACCTTCATACAGGTGAATATTTTCGTTGTGGAGATAGCGTTTTATGATTTCCACCGTATGATCAGACGAGCCGTCATCGCGAATATGTATCTCAATTGCCGGATAAGTCTGTTTCAGCAGGCTCTCGATCTGCCGGGCGATATATTTTTCTCCATTATAGGAGGAAAGAAGGATATTCACAGTTTTCATTTTCTACCTGCTGCTTCTGTCTGTCAGGCATAACACCCGTTAAAAATCTGCATACCAATTTATTTTAGCAGATACTACGGAAATAATACAGGACTAATTTCGTAACCAAAGAGAAGCAAAAAAGACAGATATCCCCTGTGATACCTGTCCCTTTGTACGATTTAACACATGACATTAAACACCGCTGATATCCCGGGGCAGAGCAGGATCATTTCATCCACTACTTCTACTAAGACAGCTTCCGAATCAACATCCTTGCTCCATGCTGTGCGGGCTTTTCCACGAGATAAAAAGATATGACTGCTGCAAGAAGAGTCGGCGCAAGAGCCAAAACAAATGTCTGCAAATATCCACAATCCACACTGCATTCCTGCAGCCTCTGTATGACCAGCTGCTGAAAGAAAAAACCATAAAGAAAAATCCCGTAAGATAGATCCATGCGGGTTCCCAATCGGGAAAAAACGGGTTTTTCTGCAAACGCAAAAGAAAAGATAAAATAGGGAATGGCCAGGTAGTATAAAAAATACTGAACGGTTCCCGAAGCCATAGAGCAGATAAAGACGATACCGATTCCTGCACAAGCCCGCTGTAGATTAAGGAACCGCCGCATCTGCGGAAAAGTATACAAAATACCAATCACATACATGAGAGCCAGATGGTATCCTGCGATCAGATCCGTGGCGTAGAAAATAATCTTCGCATCCGGTATGGCCGCACGCAGATACAGATCTATGATTAGAAGTACTCCTGCCAATACCCCCGTCGCGTAGAAGGACTTATCTGAGTGCTTCCGCATTCCCAACACCGTCGCGAGAACAGGGGACAAAAAATACATGGCCGCTTCCACCGGCATCGTCCACAAAGATCCGTTTGTCGACGAAGGAATTGGAAGATGGGTGAAAACCCCCGGCTGCGCATAGGTGATATAAAAACGAAGATTCCTTAAATAAGCTGTATATCCACTCCGGAAGTAAGCGGCCGCCCCAAGGTCAGACAAAAGAGGTCCAGTCACAAATGTCATCAAAAGCACCATGACCGCAAAAGGAGGCCACAAGCTGAAAAAACGCCGGATTCCATACCGCACAGGATGCGGGTCCCTGGCCCAGCTCTGTGTGACCAGATATCCTCCCAGCAGAAACAGTATCCCGACCCCCAATTCATGAAGGGCATATCCCCCTAATCTGGGAGGTTCTCCGCCCCGTATTCTCCCCATATGTCCCGCAAATACAAACAGACTCGCTCCCAGGCGCAAAAGATTAAAATTATTCTCTTTCATATCTCCCTTCTGAACATTCCTGCTTTTCTCTTTTTAAGCTTAAACTGTGCAGCAGAGTTCCCGCATAGCCTGCCGTGAGGCTGGCCTGTCCCACAGTAAAGCAGACCCAGGCTCCCAGGATTGTAAACCGGGGCACCAGGATAATTCCGATCGGAACCGTCCATAGAGCACTGACAACATAATTACACAAGATTGTTTTCTGTTTATTCAAAATGACCAGCAGATAATACAGCAGCTGATTGATAGCCAGAAAACCACCCGACAGCATAAAGAGAAACATCAAATTTCTGTATGGTGCGAGGTCCTGCCCGAAAAACACACGCATGAATGGTACACCGAACAGCCAGAAAAACAGAGCCCCGCTGACTGCCGCTCCGCATATCACGAGAGCCTGTCTCACAAACAGCGATCCAAATCCGTCTTGATCCCCCTGCAGGAATTCCGCGTATCTGTACAGAAAAGGCTTAAAAATGAACTGACTGAGCAGGTTAACGGCGTACACAGGCATAAATAGAAGTGTGTAGATACCCTGCGTTGCGTCTGATACAAACAAATAGATCAGGTACTTTGGCGCATTAACCAGCAGCAAAGAAGCCAGAACACTCACCCCCAGCGGAAGCACCTCCCTGATCAAGCGTATCGTCCTTTGTAAATTCAGATGATAGTCGGAATCCCGGAATCCGGCTTCGTAGCGTATGATCCAATAAATCGTTGCAGCAATATCTGCTGCCAGCATAAGTACACAGGAAATAATAATCGTCTTCCCTGTAAAAATCCCCAAGGCGAAAGCAATGGTAGACAACAGATAGCGAAAAAAAAGCGATTTTCCGGACAGATCCAGCCGCTGGTTCTGGAAATAGAGGCTCTGATAGAGCTCGGCAAATGAATTAACCAACATAAAACCGGTCAGCAACAGCGTATACAGACGCGCCCTTTCATCAAATCCAAATGCCTGCACCACCAGAATACCTGCCAGAACAGCAAGTATCGTACTGATCACCTTCGCCCAGAAGTATTGTGAGAAAGCATAGCGCCGATTGTAATCCGTCATCTGCAGATCATTCGCTCCCAGCAGACCAATCGAATACAGGACCTGTGCCGTGGTCAGTGCCAGTGTGAACACTCCGACTTCCGACAGATCTGCAGAATGCCCGGTCAGCATCGTCAGCAGAACTGTATTGGCCGCCATGATTCCACTGCCCATCATGTTCCAGAAAGCGCCGTGCAAGCGCTTCCTGCCGGAATAATCCTTCCACTCGTTTATCAAGTCCACCTCCTCCAGTCGCGAAGCCCGCGCCTGCGTCAGAGCATTTAAATAGATTCACGCCGGAATGACATCAGGTGCTGATCATATAACGCGTAAACACATGTACCAGAAGCAGGATATTGATTGCACCCTCATAAAAAACGATATAACGCCGCATGGAACTCTGCACCCGTATCATTGGTGTCCTGAGCATCCAGATCGCAGGTCCCAAAAGAGGCAGAAAATACCTGCCCTGGATTCCGGAGATATAGTTGTCGGACAGCGGCGTCCAGTCCAAAGCCATCGCCAGAAAGATGATCATGGCGGATCCTATACACAGCAAAAAGATCCAGCTTTTTTCCTCTATATCCGGTGTCCTCTCCGAATCGTCTTTTTCCCGAATGTTTACTGCCAGAACAAACACGAAAAGACTGATGGCCGCAGGCGCATACGGAAGATAAATATTGAGCCAGCCCAGCTGTGTGCCTGCCATCGTAAAAAGAAAGTAATCCGCCATTTTCACAAACGTACGCAAGCACATGACCAGATACTTCAAAGGATGATACAGGATCCACGAAATCGTATATCCTTCTTCATGCTTTACCCACTTGACCAGATGCACCGATGCATTATCCCGGACCATTTTCCCGATTGCGGAATCGGCCCCCAGCAGGTTCACTGCGGACATAATCAGAATGACAGCAAGCATTCCTGCCACAACCACTAGACATTTTCTCCAGAATGCTCTTCTCTCGCTCGAGGAAAGTGTTTTCGACGGAACCAGATATACCAGCATTAAAAGAGGCAGATAGACCAGCTTCGAAGGTGCCAACAAAATTCCGTAAAATACGCAGAACAGATAGTCTCTGTTCCTGATCCGCTCTTCACTGTAGGCCATCTGCATCACATGAGCCACAAAAAGAAGCACAAAGCAGAGCGTAGGACCATCATAAGAGAAGGATCCTACTGTATGAAGCGCCATCGGGAACATAGCCATGGCAAAAACCGCTGTCTCTCCAAACGGGATCTTCTTCATCACCTTCCCCAGCATTGCAGTACAGAAGAGAAGATTTCCGAACCGCCCTGCCCAGAATGTCATTACATCACTCAACCGTAAAAGCCTGGCAATCGCAATCCCTGCCCCCGCCGGGAGATAGGAAAATAATGCGTTTGTCACCATTGGTCCATCTGCAATTACATATCCAGCTTCCTGTCGAAAATAATGCAGATTCTCCGCGATCTGTTTATAATAATCTGCTGACAGTGTTTCCTTCCTGTTTGTAAAAAAGAGATAGTCCTCCAGCCGCATCAGAAGCCTGGCATCACCCAGCTGCCCAATCTGCCCCATAAACAGATTTGAAACCCTGTAGGCAGACAAAAAATGATCCGGCTCATCCGCTGACACAAAAGGGAGAAACAGCAGAATATAGCAAAGGCCAATGGCAAAAAACAGAACAAGAAACACTTTGTCAAACGAAATCCGGTTTTCTTCCCGAATCAGGATATACTTTTGATATAAAAGCCCAAGCGGGAGAACCTGAATCAGCAAAACTGTAAAAGGAATCCAGATATAAGCCCCCTCCAGCTCTGCCCACTTTTCATAATAACCATCTCTGAATGCCAGATAGATCTGCACACATAGTCCTGTCAGTAAAAGCCAGTACAGCAGCTTTGGCAGAAGTTCTCTCCAGGTCAGAGCCGGTGGATGACGGTCGACCGACTTATCTTCCAGCTCCGGAAGCTTTTGAAGTAAAAGTCCACATTCTATAGCAACAGCCACGGCAGCTATAACCAGAAGTCCTGCCTGAAATCGCCCATAGGATTTCGCGGAAAACTGAAAAATCAGCTCCCCAAAAACAGCTGTATTGACTGCCACAACAACGGAAAGCAAGAAATACTTTCCCCATTTTTTAATCCTTGTTTGAAAGCCCGGAAAAGCTCTGCGGATTTCCGGACTCAGAAAACGAATAAACTCCATCAGGATCAGGACTGAAAGAAAACATATCAGTATAGAGTGCTCCGAATCCTGTTCCTGTGCCCTGTATTTTCCTACTATCTGATTTTTACAGACCAGCACTTCTTCCAGATACTTCGCATAATCCTCCTCGAAATCGACTCGAATCCCTGTCATATCATAGTATCTGTCTTCCGGCAGCGAAAAATAGATCGTCTTTTCTCCCTGGGGAAGCTTTGTCGTTGTCTTGCAGTTATGATCCAGCCTTCCTGCCCGGTTCTGATAATAGAGCGTACACTTCATATCATAGGGAAAAGAATCTTTGAGTTTGACTATGACTCCCAGAAATTTCTGTTCTTTTCCCTCCCGGAAATCCAGATACATCTGCGATTCCTTAATGTCGTCAGCTTTGCGGATCTTCCCGATTGAGGACTTCTTTTTGCCTTTTTCAGTCGGTTTGTAAACAGAAACAAGTTGCTCCGGCATCTGGTAATCATCATAGTAATAGGAGTCCATTTCCGCAGGCAGGAACGTCCTGGTATTCATCCAGGCTGCCGCAGACATAACTACTGCAGCCACTAAACAAATGACATGCCCGAACACATTGCTTTTTTTTCCTGACCTATGCATATCCTTCCTGCTCCTATGAGATTCTCTTCATCGCCGACTCGATAAACCTGTCTTTTTATCTGCATATTCTGTCATAAAGCACAGTACGCTTTTTAACATGTGTCATACAATGCTCTCTGACAGCACATGCACACCCTGCGGGAAAAACAGGGGACAGCTGCCGCACATGTGTCTGGCAACTGTCCCCTGTATGCAATTACGTTTTAACATGCTGTACAAGGAATCTGTTCACCATGTTTTACATAACTGTTTACTCTCCTGTCGACAAAGGATACCGACAAATCACGAAGACTTGCTAAATGAAATGCCTTCTTATCAAACCATTTCACCCAAAAAGGTATCTTGTAGACGAGTAGATTTATGCAGCTTCAGCTGCCTTGACCTGATCATAGAGCTGACCAGCAACAACGTTGAAGGTTGCGCCGTCATACTCGATGGTTCCATTGTAGTTGTTGTTGAAAACACCATTTTCAACAACGAAGAAAGAACCGTTATACTCTGCAACTCCAGTGTAATTAACGACCTGACCGTCTGCAAGGTAATACCATGTATCTGCAGGTCCATAGGTTCCATAATGATCCTGCCACAGGCCATTTACATCTCTGCGAAGCCGGCCGGCTGCAAACAGGAACACACCCTCACCCTCATCAGTTTTATAGGTATACAGTCCATTCGCATTCTTATCGAGTTCACCATTGTCAATCATGAACCAGTTGTCATCATACTCTGCAAAGCCGTCTTCCCTCTGGATCTGACCCTGAGAAAGGAAATACCACGTCTTGCCGATCAGATTCAGGCCGTTTGCATCGTCCTGAAGGATACCGTTCTGAAGATAGAACTCACCGCCGTCATATTCATAGATACCTGTGAAGTCACTGTCTACTTCACCCATATCATAGAGACGCCATTTACCATCTTCATCGTGGACAAGCCCATTCTTGACTTTTGCAATCTCTTCGGGAGCCACCAGGATCTCACCGCAGATCTCACACTTTGTACCTGCTGTGTAGCCAACACTGTCTGCGGTAGGAGCAACCGCAGGAATCTCAACTTCCTTATGTCCGGTAGCTTCTATTGTCTCATACTTAACATCGCCGCAATTCTTGCAGGTGCTACGTGTAAGACCATCTTTCGTGCAGGTTACGTCAATCAGAGTCTCTACTTCATAATCATGTCCAAGCGCAGGAACTTCTTCCTGTGCAACAATCACTTCACCACAGACTGCACAGTGAGAACCTGCAGTCAGACCTGTCTCAGTGCAGGTAGCGTCAATAGCTGCATCCTCAACGATTTCATGGCCAAGAGCAGGAATCTCTTCTTCATGTCCATCAAGGTAAATATATTTTCCTGCTTCCGTGCAGGTAGGGTTGATCACTTCAGATACATCTGTAGCTGCAACAAGCTCATCTGTCGTATGGCACTCTTTGCATTCGCGAATCCAGTAGCTGTATTCGTTGTCGCCTTCGCCAGCGCCATGACGCTTGATCCAGTTCCCCCACTTATGGTTCACAGGGTCAATAACAACCGTCTTGTAACCTTCATAATAAGGAACAGTAGTGACGACGTCTGTACCCCTGTCATTGAAGTGGAAGTCAACTTCTTCTACAAGCTCATCGTGCTTTTCCTGGTCATTTCCAAGATCATCATAGTGGACGCATTTGTAAACGTTGTACCCATAATGTGTGCAGTCAGGGTCTGCAGACTTCTCTTCATCCTGATACTTGGCTTCAAGACGGAAGGTATGTGCCTTAGTCGGTCCTTCAGTTGTATAGTCCTCATGGAACTCACCGTCACAATTGCTGCATCTCCAGGTATATTCCTCTGTGTAGCAGTCGATCAGACGTGTAGAAACAACAACGTAGTTTTCCTCGAGAGCCGGAATCTCCTGTTCTCTCTTGACACCACACTTCTTGCACCACTGTACAGCGATGCCAGGCTCTGCGCATGTTGCAGCCTTTTCAGTTACCAGCCCGTCCCAATCATGAGGCTCGTCGTACTCGTCAGCTTCTTCGCCGGGATCAGTCCATACCCAGGTATCAGTCATCTGAGAATCCGGCTCGGTCTCTCCACAATCTACACACTCATTATGGCCGGTTTCCTTACCATCACTGATGCAAGTTGCCTTTTCAAAAGAATCCTGCACATACTCAAATCTGTGAGGTTTCTTTTCAAGTACACGGGGTTTGACTTCTGTGTTGACCTCTCCGCAGATCGTGCAGAAATCCTCTGCCTCACCAGTTTCCTGGCAGGTTGCTTCCTTGGTCACACGTCCCCAATTATCTCCGTCCACATCAGAGCTCCAGACATGTCCATGCGCCTTGATTTCCTCTGTGCGTGTCTCTCCACAGCGCTGGCAGGTATAAGTCATAACGCCAGGCTCTGTGCATGTCGGCTCCTTTGTGACAACGCCTTCATCCCAATCATGACCCAGTGCAGGAATCACAACTTCATGGAAATAGACGCCGCTTTCAGAGGGCTGCGTGCAATCAAAACGATAAATGCCATCTTCTGTACAGGTCGGTTCAACAGCAACTCTGCCATTTTCATAATCTTCCTGACTCTCATGAATCAGTGTGGGATTATATTCCGGGATACCATAATCATCATGATCTCCGGCTTCCGCACCGAATGCAGTCATGCAGAGAACACCCGACAATAATACAGAAGCTGCTACTGTTGCAATTGTCTTCTTCATTGAATAGTTCCTCCTTGAGATAATTACCTCTGTTTATCCGTTTTTTTGACATTGTATACAAAGTTATTGGTCTATTCTGCCTCTCACCGATTATTGCTTACCCTATACCTTTTCAAACAAACCTCCTTTCTGTTCCCATCGGCATGTTCCCCCGTTCAAAATCCTATTTGTACACAGGCAGATAATCTGCCCTATATACAAAAGGTCTTTATTCATTGCAAAAGAACATTGCCTGCATGATCGGATAGAAGCACCTTCACCCCCTTTTAAACTCTGATTTTACGCCCGCTTCCGTTAGATGTTCCTTTCCTCAATCAGCAACATGCCAATGTAGATCAGTACCTCTGTACAGAACGAAGACATAAACACAGACTTTTCTACAGATGATAAAGGTTTATTGCGAATGTACAGTGGCAGATTCCACACTGCTCTATGGTTTTCAGATAAATCAATCGGCTCTGATTCCCTGATAAAGCACTGAGGATATATGCCTCCACATTCAAAAGTGGACCAATACGGGTCCTATTTTACAGCGATGTTTACCTTTTTTCAACACAGAAATGCTTTTTTTGTTGGTAATGTATTTGTTAATGCACAAACCGAAGCATGACAGGGTTTCATGAAAGTGCTGCAGTCCGGCTCCCCGGGCAAAGGTTTCATCGCTTTATTCTCCTGTATCCTGCCGCAAAACTCATTCTCGCCAGTGCCGGATCAAAACCGACAGTCGGATATAAATCAGCCGGATATGACGGTATGGTCTTAAAGCAGAGAATACTAGTCGCTAGTATCTTGCATTTTTCATTTCAGAATTGTAAAATAGGACCAGTTTTAGTCCTATTATAACAAACATTCATTCGCGCATACTTCGCAGTATCATTATTTAGTCTAGCAAAAGGGGTAAGCCATGCCTCATGACAAGTCAAACTTCGACATATTGAATAAAATTAAACTCGAAAGGTTAAACAGGAGCTGGTCCGAGTACACCCTGGCGAAGAATTCCGGCATCCCTCAGTCGACGATCTCCTCCTGGTATCGAAAGAATATGCAGCCCTCTGTGGCGTCTATAGAGAAGATCTGCATCGGTTTTGGTATCTCTCTGTCTGATTTTTTCGAAACCCCCAGACCCAATTCCCGGGAACACCTGACCGAAGAAGAAGCTCTTTTATATGAATACTGGAGCCGTCTTTCTCCGCATCAGCGCCGCGCATTTCTATACCTTTTGAGTACACTGGATACTAAACCCCTGGAAGAATAGAAGATTTTCTGTGACAAAAAAGACACATGCACGTTGATTTGAACAAGTGCCTGTGTCTTTTTTCACACCTTCCTGCATTATAATGTTGAGGTCAATAGTTTGTCATTTCACAATGTGAAGTACTGGTATCTGCAGTATTTAATCGTTCGCCTCTACCTGGTCAGCAGAAAAGCGAAAGCCTTCCTGCGCCGATCACACCCTTTATTGGAATACCAGGCTCCGTGTTTTCTTCAAAACCATCTCTGCCGATCTTTTTTCAACCGGTTATAGTTTCTCTTCCAGAATTATTTCATAGGAAACATCCAGAAGTTCCTTCATGCCCTGCAGCTGGGACAGTTTTATATGCTGTCGTCCTCCTTCTATTTTCACCAATGTCTCCCTTGAAATCTCAACACCATGCAACTGTAATCTTATGACCATGTCCTGCATTCGACTATTCTTCGATTTTCGAATCTTTCGTAAATTCCGTCCAATCGTATTACTGTGGTTACTGATAATTCTCTCTTCACCCATAATGGACCACCCCTACGAAAATATGACAGATCTGTCTGAATCATTTCATTTCTTTTTGTTACACATACTTTGTGTTCTTGAATGTTTATACACTATTTTGTATAGAGACGAACTTATAGGGGCTTATTATAAGTCGATTATGAATATTATAAATAAATACTGTCTGTGTCACTTCCACAGACAGTATACACTGCAATGATACAATCATTTAAATACTTCCCAGATACGCCAGGAAGATCTGGCTGAAGGTCACTGCCAGAAGCACATCCGCCGCATAGACCAGCCATTGGTCCTTCATCCCCTCTCTCCTGAACCTTACGGTCTGGGCAGCCATAAAAGGCAGGGGCACGACGGGCAGGAAATACCGCCCCTGCAGTCCGTCCACATAGGCACCCCCTTTTGCCGTAAAGGCGAGCAGCATGGAGAGAAAGACCAGAGCGGTACTGGCGGCAGTCAGAAACACCAGCCAGAGCCTGACAGACAGGCGCAGCCCGGTCCCGCCGGTTTCCCCTCCCTTCCGGGTCCTGTTTTCCCGTACCGGAGCCGTCCCGGGATCCGCTGTTCCGATCCTGTCGTTTTCCGCCTTGCGGTACTCCGGTTTCCTGCTCTCCGATCTGCCGCTTTCCCCTTTTCTGTTCCCTTCCTCCAGGATGCCCAGAAAGGCAATGAACAAAAAAGCAAATACAAACACCCACTTCTGGCAGAGGTTTTTCCCCACCAGCTCTCCCAGCAGGCCGTCTCCGCGAATATCCAGGGTATTGTAATAGATGCGCACAAGTTTTGCGGGTGCCCCCGCAAAATCCGACAGCGTGTACAGGGTCTTAGTTCCGGCTGCGATCGAAGCAGATCCCGACTGTCTGGAAAAAATGCTGATGAGCCGGACGACAAATTTCCCGAAAAAGAGAAAAGCAGCCCCGCCCAGGACAGAAGCCGCCAGCCCTGTCCGGATCTTTTTCGAAAATCTCCTGTCCCCCCTTCCCGAAAAGGGGAGCAGGAACGCCAGCCCCAGCACGGGCAGATAGACGCCGCCTTTACAGGAGGCGACAAAGAAGCCGGCGAGGACAAGGACCATGAGGTCAACGATACAGGTCCTGTGTGGTTCTGTCCTGTGTGGTTCTGTCCTGTGTGGTTCTGTCCTGCGCGCTTCTGTCCCGGACGCACAGGGAAGGAGACTGTCCCCGGCGGCCGCCGCGCAGAAGGCAATGAAGAGAAATGTACCTGCAATGATCAGACCGTCGTAGGAACAGGAGGCCGTCTGCTGGAGCGTTTTGGGAAAAAGGCCGATGACCGCCAGGCAGGCGCCGCCCCGGGGCAGGTGCTTTATGGCAAAATACATCACCAGGGCACATGCCAGAAGGTTGGCCCAGCGGGCAAACATGATCATGGTGATCATGTTTCGCCCCGCCAGCCTGGCGATCGAAAAACCGATCGCAGCCGGGAGATAACACAGCAGTGGGACGTTGTCCAGCGCGCTGCGGGCGTAAGCCGCAGTGAGCTCCTTACCGGCAGCGGGCACACTTCCCCCTGCACCGGCATCCGTTCCCTCCGTCCCTGCTCCGGCTGCCTGCAGGACCTCTGTCTCTGCACCGGCAGCCTGCAGGACCTCTGTCTCCTGTGCTGCAGGCTCTGCCTCCTGTGCCGCAGCCTCTGTATCCTGTGCCGCAGCCTCTGTCTCCTGTACCTCGGCCTCCGCCGCCCCGAACAGGTTCTCCGATACCGCCCGGTATCTCGCCATCTTCACGGGCATCGTGTTCGCAATTGCCGCGTCAATATCACAGGCGCGCTTGTATATTCTCCGCGGTCCCGGAATATCCGTGATGCCCAGCAGGCGGTTTGACAGTTGATAGACAGAATCTATATGTGTCCTCTCATCGGAGATCGTGTAGACCGGTGTCATAAAGCTGAATATGAGGCCCATGCACAGGGCGCTGACGAGATAGACTGTGGCAACACCTGCCCCGGATCCCTCTTTCCCGGCACCTTCTTTTGCGGGCCCTTCTTTTGCGGGCCCTTCTTTTCCGGCACCTTCTTTTGCGGACAGACACAGGACGTATATTCCTGCCAGCGAGACCAGAAGAAGGACACAGACCCGGGCAAAAAAGCCCTTTATGAATCTGTTGTTCCTGTAAGCCGCCAGCAGGCACACTTCCAGGTCTCTGCCCTCTCCTGCGCCTTCCCGGTCCGGGATCTGCAGTCCGCTGTTCGTATCCGCAGACGCCAGCAGGCTGATGGATCCTCCTGCGCTTTTCCCGTTCCCGTTTCCGACGGCTTCTTCGCTGTCTCTTTCCTCCGCCGGTTCTGCCGTCAGTTCCAGCAGATACCCCTGTCCGGATGATGCAGGGATCACGGAATCCAGCGGCAGGAGCAGGCACCGGCCCGCTGCCTGCAGGATCTCTTCATCTTCTATGTCCTTCTCGAGCGTCGTCTTCACTTTCCGGAGATCTGACAAAACCGCCTTCCCCTCCCCGAGGGTCCCGGTTCCGTCCGCATTCAGGAGTTTCCAGCCCAAAACCGGTCCGTCTGTTGGGTCCTCCCCGTCTGAGAGACAGATTCCGAAGCCGGCCAGACCATCCTGTCCGGGCATGATCCTCTGCCTGACAGACCGGCCCGGCTGCAGGGTGACGCTCTCTTCTGCGCCCTCCAGGCGCACGAGCACCTCCGCATCCATGGAATCCGCGGTCTTGCGGACAACCCGCATGTAGACAGTTCCCATGCAGACAAGGCAGAGGACCAGAACAGCCGCCAGCGGCAGGAGGTCTCTCCCGCACAGGGATCCCGCGATCCATGTGCGGCAGGAAGACCCGGCCGGCGCAGCCTGCCGGCTCCTCTTCTTTCCAAACAGAGGAAGGATCCGCTCCCCGTACACCAGCAGGCCTCCCAGCCCCACTGCCATCTCTGCCAGAAAGTACAAAAAGGCACTCAGCGGGTTCCAGGTCTTCTTTTCATAGTACAGCCCGGCGGCAGGGACTTTTCCGTCTTCGCCGGCGGTACCGCCTGCGAAGGAGATCCCGTTCCGTACCAGGCCCGCAGACCTTATGCACAGCTCCAGATCTTTTCCGGCCGTATCTTCCACAGGATGTTCAAAAGCAATATAGACAGAGGTCTCATCATTCGGATAGGGGGACTGATTTCTTAAAAACAGGGTCCCGCTGCCCAGCACTTCCTTCGTCGAGACGTCCAGGACTTCCGCCCTGACCGTCTCCTTAGTAAAACGAAGCCCCCTGCTGTTCTCGTATCCGTAGACCGCTGCCCCCCGCAGCTTCGCCCCGGCCGGAATGGCTTTCCGTCCGGCCTCCTTTGAGGCGGCGGGATCCGAAGGACTGTACAGCAGCAGCGGCTCCCCGTCAAGGAGAACGGCGGTTCCGCCGCCTGTGCCCGCCTTTTCTCCTTCAGATACAGTCTGCTCCGTCTGCAGATCACCGTCTCCGTTCGTTTCCGGACCCGCATCCGCAGACAAAAAAGCCTCCCTGTTCAGCCAGGACACGGAGGTACAGTGAAACAGATTCCAGACCAACACCAGAAACACGACCCCGAAGTATGCTCCGAAAAAGAGCCTCGCCTGTGTGTTTTTACCAAGCCGGAACTCTGTCTTTTTATCACCGTTTCCATTCAAGTTTGTTTTTCGTCTCTTCATAGAAATCCGTTTTCACAGGAATCGTTCTCCCGCAGGAATCAAAATCCGTTTTCACAGGAATCGTTTTTCCCGCTGGAATCAAGATCCGTTTTCGCTGGAATCGTTTTTTTCGCCGGAATCGCTTTTTCACATGGACAGGGAAATCCGCATGCTTTAGAAGCTGTCGGCGTGTTCCTCCGGCACCAGGATCCGCAGCTGGCGGCTGTGGTTTTCCAGCGATACACGGCGATGGGCCCCGGCATACTCCCCGTCCCGGGTCCACGCCACCTGTTCATCACACTCCAGTGTCACGCGGGCTGCCTTGAAGTTATAGATCATCGAGGTCGATGCCTGCGGGTTCCCGATGGAAAAGAGGATCTCGCTCAGTTCCAGCGGGTTCTTCGGCATGCGGACCAGCGTAACTTCGAACAGGCCGTCTTGCAGGTCGACCCGGCTGCCCGTGATATTTGCAAATCCTCCGATCGATCGGGAATTCGTGATCATCCCGAGTGCGAATTCACCGTCGATCACTCGTTTTCTCCGATCTGCCGGGACGGACGAGCGCCCGGTTTCCCGGCTTTCCGCATGGGGACCTTTCTCCTTCTCCCCTGCCCCGGCAAACGACAGCACCTGGCCCTCTGCCGCGGGATACTCCCCTGTTTCCGGATGCGCCATTGCCGCGGCACTGTGTTTTTCCTGCGCCGGTTCCTCCAGCCCCTCCGCTTCCACGTGCATGTTGTAGGCCCGCATATTGCCCAGCTCCGATACGCCCTGAAAAATATAGGCCAGGTGGCCGATCTGGTTTTTCAGTTCCTGGGGCGTCTGGTAAGAGGTGCCCGTAAAGATCCCGAAGGCCGCCACGTAGGTAAAATAGTCCGTCTCATTGAAGAGGCCAAGGTCGCAGCGGAAGGTCCGGCCCTGCGCGATGATCTGTGCCGCCTGCCGCATATCTGTGGGAATGTGCAGGCTCGTTGCAAAATCATTGGTCGTTCCCGCGGGAATATATCCGATCGGCACAAAGGGCTTGTCCGGATTTTCCATCATGCCGCTGACGACCTCGTCCAGCGTCCCGTCCCCGCCGGCGCAGACGACATACAGATAGTCCTCCTGGCGCTCGCGCACGATCCGCCTGGCGTCCCCCTGCCCCCTGGTGGGATAACAGAGCACTTTAAAATCCGCAGCAGACAGGGTGTCGATGATGTCCGGCAGATATTCCCGGATCTGGGTGCGACCCGCCACAGGATTATAGATAAAAAGGATTTTTTTCCAGAGCATGCTTCAACTCCATTTCCTGGTGCAAAACCACGTATGACAAAACCGGAGATGGCAGAACAGATAGTATATTTTATACTATTTCGCAGTGCTTCTCAACCACGGTATCCGCATATGCACATCCTTCAGAAATCAATGCAAGCGTCAAATTTCAGACTACCTTGCGCACATGTCTTGCTTTTTTGTGACTCTTCTGTTAGAGTAGAATCAAGCAAAGGGGAACGAAAAAGAACGACCTCCCCGGAGCGGAAAACTTCATAAACAATATAGAATCTGTGGCAAAGCAGGCGAAAGCCTGTGACGCAAAGCTAAAGGGGCTGTAAAATGCCAGCCAGCTGCATTCTAAGACTTGGGACACCTGGTTTCGAAGAATGGTATTCGGATCCGGGTTTTCTTTTTTCAGACGACCCGAACCGGATCTCATCCCTCCAGACGCCGACCGGCGCAAGGACACAAGGGCAGACCTGTACACGACAGAGCCGCCAACGTCCAAAGCATCCGGAACCGGAGAACAGACATCCTGGTCAAAACAAGAATCGCTGAACCTTTAGCCGGGCACAACGCAAGAGAAAGGAGAAGCGAACATGAAGACCAGGAAAATGAACAAAAGGCACATCGGCATCATTTCCCTCATCATCGTCATCACCCTGATCGCGATTGCCTCGGCTATGCCCGTCCACGCGGCGGCAACGGTCACGACAAACGTCAAGGGAACCATCACCATCCAGCAGGGCAGCACCAAAGCCCTCAACGTAAAGAACGCAGGCAAGGTCACCTGGAAGAGCTCCGCTCCCTCGGTCGCAACGGTCAGCACGGCCGGCAAGGTCACAGCGAAAAAGGCCGGCACCGCCGAGATCACGGCGAAGACCAGCAAAAAGACCTATTCCTGCACAGTGAAAGTCACCGCAAAGACCTCTTCCGGCGCAGCGGGCGGCTCCGCAGCCACGATGAAGCTCAGCACCTCCGGCATGAATGCGCAGGACGCGGTCATCTTCCGCAAAATGTATGCAAAGCGCTCCGCCTACTTCGAAGGCAGACCCTGGACCAACAGCAACTACTACGGCTGGAAGGGCGGCATCTTCTCCGGCGGCTTCGGATGCTCCGGTTTTGCATTCCTTCTCAGCGACGCGGCCTTCGGCAGAGCCCCTGCAAGAAGACACACCAACTTCGGCAACGTCAAGGTAGGCGACATCCTCCGCATCAAAAACAACACCCACTCCGTGATGGTCATGAAGGTCGTCGGAAACAACTTCATCGTAGCAGAAGGCAACTACAACCGCTCGATCCACTGGGGACGCGTCATCACCCGCAGCGAAGCGAAAAACGGCGGCACCTACGTCATGACAAGGCGCTGACAGAGAGTATCATTCCAGAAAAGAATTCCAGAAAAGAATTCCAGATAAAGATTTCAGATAAAATATTCCTAATAAAATATTCCAGAAAGAATCTGTGGCAAAGCAGGCGAAAGCCTGTGACGCAAAGCTAAAGGGGCTGTAAAATGCCAGCCAGCTGCATTCTTAGACTGAGGAAACAGTTCGAGCCGAAGACTCCGGCAGAATCCTGAAAAAGCGGAAGCCAGACCATGAACACTTCCTGAAAAAGCGCTTCCCCGATACAGTCTAAAAGTGCGAAAGATACAAGATCCGGTAAAGACCGGAAATAAAAAGAAAGGAAAACGACGAAAGTAATCGAACGAGTAGCATCTAATCAGACTGTACAGAGCACCGGTCCGGCAGGGCCGGTGCTTTTTTTATCTATACTTTTTATTTGCGAAATGATACAATAATTGTCAGCACATAAATCACGTATACCGATCAGGTTTCAGTTTTATTTGTATAGACTTTGTAAAGGAGGGATTCATTTGAAAGAAAGCAGAAAACTGACACATAATTCCCCGCTCACAAAGCGTCTGGCCGCTCTGGTCCTTGCCGCCGTGCTCAGCTTCGCGGCCATCGTCCCGGTCACTGAGGTCCCCGCGGAAGCTGCCGCCAAGACCACGACCTGGGGCGTCTTTATCGGAACGACCCTGCACGGAAACACTTCCAAAGTCAAAAACTACAAGTCGATCGTCATCGACGGCCAGAATTATACCAAGGCTGAGATCAAAAAGCTCAAATCCGGCGGCCGCAAGGTCTACAGCTATCTGAGTATCGGATCGATCGCGACCTATCGTTCCTACTACAAGCGCTTCAAAAAGTACACGCTTGGCAAGTACGACAACTGGCCGGACGAGAGATGGGTCGACACCTCCAAGAAGGCCTGGCAGGATTTCGTCGTGAACGAGCTGGTCGCAAATCTCCGCAAAAAGGGGATCGACGGCCTCTGGGTAGACAACACCGACGTCTACTATGAGTTCCACCGCACCTCTATCCTGAACGGCCTGATCTCCATTCTCTCCCGCTGCCACAACAAGAAGATCCCGATCATCATCAACGGCGGCGATGTCTTCGTCTCCAAGATCATCAGCATGGGCAAGGCCAAGATCATCGACGGCGTCATGCAGGAGGAGGTCCTCACCAGGATCACGGGCTACAACTCCAACAAGTTCGCCCGCCAGCTCAAGTCAGACCGCACCTACTACGAAGCCTACCTCAAGAAGGTCAAAAAGGCCGGCCGGTCGATCGCCCTTCTGGAGTACACAAAGAGTTCCGCCATGCGCAAGGAGATCATCAACTACTGCAAGAAGAGAGGATACTCCTACTATATTTCCAACAATGTTGCCCTGAAATAAATCCACCTGCACTTCCTGCACGCACAAAAAACCTGCGCATAAATAATCACATAAAAATCCTACACATACAAAAAACGCCCTGTGCAGCCGGCCTGTACAGGGCGTTTTTTCATGTTATCGGGTCGTCAGCACAGATCTTTTAAAGGCACCTTCTTCAGAAGCTGTGCGAGCGCATAGGTCACACGCGCCGTAGCTCCCCAGAGCACAGGCAGGTCGGCCGGGATCGTCTCCTCCTCCAGGACCGGTTCTGCCGGTCCCTTCTGCTGCCCGCGGCCTTCCTCTGCCTGCTGCCCGTCCCGGGAGGTGACGGTCTGCAAATCGGGATAAAAGGGAATCTGGTGGTATTCCTTCCTCCATCGATAGTCTTTCCCGTAGGGCACTTTATCATAGGGAAAATCTTCGGGAATATTTCTGGTCAGCTCGATCTGATAGATTTTCGGATCATGGGTGAGGATCCAGTTGAGCGGGAGCGTGAATACATACTCGACCTCGGCGCGGGACCACGTCCCCTCATAGCCGTGCAGGACACCGATAAAGGAGTAGAGGGCGACAGAGCCCGGACCCGGATTCTTATTCAGCCGGGCCACGACCTCGATCTGGTCGCGGCTGATCAGAAGCTCCTCCATAGCCTCGCGGACTGCCGTCTCTCCGGGATCCTCCCCGGGTTCGATCCTGCCTCCGGGAAAACAGATCTCCCCCGGCTGCGTGCGGAGCTTTGCCGCCCGGACCTCGTAGAGGACATGATAGCCGTCCTCCTTCAGGATGACCGGGATGAGCACGGCGGAGCTTCCCTTTGAACGCTGCTCACGGCTTTCCAGTTCCTGGGCTTTTGCCACCCAGGCACTCAGCTGTTCCACAGAGGGTGCATTATTGTTCATCTTCCTTGACTCCTTATGCATTTGATTTGTATCTGTTAAGTCCAATCTTTCCGTTTTTCCTTCAGGTCTCACATGCTTTCTCTTCCGGTCCCGCATGTTCTCCTTCCGGTCACGTACGCTATCTCTTCCAATCCTGCATGTTTTCTCGTCCGGTCCCGGAGCTTTGACAGCATGTACGGATCTCCTGTGCGGCAGGATGCGCAGCGCACGTATGTCCTACTGCTCCAGGAACGCAAAGGGCTCTTCATCCTTGAGAAAATGCATCAGCTGATAGGCGCACATCAGGGCGACCTTCTCCTCCCGGAGGATCCTGCGGATCTCCGTCCTGTCCGCCAGGATGATCTGGATATCCTCCCCCTCTTCGAGGTATTTTCGGCTCGGTTCGCCGGAGGCATATCCATAGACCATGCAGCAGCATTCATCCGTCAGTCCGGCTGTCGTAAAGCGTGCGTTCTCAAACATACTGTCTGCATGGATCGGCTCCAGAGTGAGCCCGGTCTCCTCGTGCATCTCCCGCACGGCCGCTTCCCGGTAATCCTCGCCTTTTTCGACCAGCCCCGCCGGGAATTCATAGAGATAGTCTCCCAGCGGGATCCGGTACTGCCGGATCAGGGCGACCCGGTCCCGCTTTTCCCCGTACAGGGCATAGATGATCACTCCGTCCGGACTGGTATCCTGACTGACAGCCTTGAGATCCTCCTCCCGTTCCGCGCGGGATGCGACAAAATACCGGAAGTCGTGCCCGACCTTGTTCTTGCCGCGGTATTCAAACATATTCAGGAATTTATTCTGCGTCTGTCTGATGATCTGTGTGATTTCCATGCGCTTCCTTTCTCACCGCTCTGAGCTGCATTCCGGTTCGGGCCATCTTATTGCAGCGCCATAAAAAGAGTCCGGGCCGTCAGTTGTAGACCACGACCGGCATTTTTTCCTCACAGAGGGAAAACAGCTGCTCCGCGCCGTCGACAGGCAGGTTGACACATCCGTGGGAGCCGTTGTTCTGATAGATCGTCCCGCCGAATGCTGTCCGCCACCAGGCGTCATGGAAGCCGGTATCCGTGTAAAAGGGCATCCAGTAACTGACTTTGGTCTCGTATTCGTACTTTCCGTTGCTCTGCATGACACCGCGGAGGGTGGCATCCTTCTTCATGAACATGATGCTCCAGACTCCCTCCTGCGTCCCGTGTCCGTCGGCGGTGTTTCCGCTCACGCAATCGCATTCCATCCGGAGCTGCCCGTTTACATAGCACCAGACATGCTGGGCGCCCAGATCCACCTCGACATAGGTCGTGCCGATACCGTCATTTTCGGTCTCCTCACTGTAGGGACGGATATAATAGTCCGGCTTGCGCGTCTCCTTCACGCCGGCAGCCAGATCCTTCACAAGCTTATCATGCTCCGAGATCTGGTTCACCATATAGCCGTAATAGCCTCCCCTGACCGTGATCTCCCCGCGCAGGGTGGAGTGAAACCGGTGATCCTGCCCGATCGTATTGCAGTTCACCGCGAGTTTCTCCAGAAACTCCCAGAGTTTCTCGTCCCACTTCTCGTCATCCTTGACGAGCTTTCCGCTTTTATCTTTGACAAGCCAGTCCTTCATGACGTCCGCGTTCAGCTTCAGGGTATCCCCGTCCGGCTGTACGTAGGTGATACTGGCTCCCACGATCTCGTTAAGATCCTCACATCGTGCCACCAGCTTTGCATCGTCCGCCCGGATCTCAGCCGGCACATAGGCTCCGCTGATCTCCTCCGCATCCACGATATCCTCATAGGAGGCTGCAGCATCCCCGGCGCCTGCCGCCAGCTGGGCGGAATCGATCGTACTGCCCTCTGTATCAGGCACGATCACGAACTTCCCGTCTTCGTCTCCCTCGCCGTCTCGGAACTGAATATATGCGTTCTCCGGCTTCTCCATATTTTCTTCCTGCAGTTCAGGCAGCGCCTGCAGGGCCTTCAGCAGGAGATCGGGATCATATGTCCCGCCCGGTTTGATCTGGTAGTGCGCCTCCTCCAGAAAATATTTCGGCCACAGCATCTCGTCCTGCTCCTGCAGCAGGGCAGTCACACTGCCATCGGACTGATAAGCGAAGCCCATCTCCTTTGCCCGGATCATCTCCGTGTCCCCGCCGCGGAACCGCAGGTTCAGAACATAGTCCTTTGCCGCTTCCGCAAAGACCTCTTCCACCTCTGCGTCCGTCATGCCGCCGCAATGATATCCATTGATCCGCGTTCCCGGCATGAAATGCGTATTGCAGTAATGAACCCCGTACCCGTAGATTCCGCCCAGAAGGGCCAGAACCACCAGCAGGCTGATCCAGAACGCCGGGATCCGATGGCCTCCGCCGTTTCCGCCCCCGGATTTCTGCCCTGCCGGATCATCCGGGGCTGCAGGAAGGGCTTCCTGCCCTGCCGGATCAGCCGGGCCTGCAGGAAGGCCTTCCGGCTCTTTCCCGGCCGGAGTCCCGGGCATGTTCCCTGCCGGGGCTGTCTGGGCCTGCAGCGCATCCGCCGGATCCTCTGTATCCGCCTGCTCCTCTGCATCCGCCGGAGATTCCGATTCCGGCCCGGGTTCCCGGTCCGGATGACCGGCTGCGGGTTCTGATCCGGCTTCACTCTCTTGCTCTCTGTCTGCCGGGCTGTCCTCCACTTCTACTGCTGACCGGACTGCATCCTCTGTCCCGGCAGCGTCCAAAAGGACTTCTGTCTCCTCGATTTCCTCCGGCCTGATCACGGGGAGCTCCTCCTGATCTGCCTCCGGCAGATCATTTCTGTACTCTTTTTCCATTTGATGGAAACCTTCTCTAGGACCAAACCTATGACCTCTGCAACGTCTAGGGTCACCAGGAGCAAAACCCCTTTCCTTTGTGAAAATGTGGGTAGGATCAAGTTTTCTGATTTCCTCTATAGCCTTAT